>JAGXLH010000175.1 GCA_018334795.1 Thermoplasmatota archaeon | reverse complement strand
ATTAACGTGGGTTTTAATCAACCTCAAATTTATAGAATATAACGAGATTTGAACTCAATTGATTCCAGCAATCATAAGTAAAAATATTATTATTACACAATTTCATATTAATATGCAGGGGAAGGGAAACAAACACAGATTTAGTCATAAAAATAATTCACTTTAACCATGTAAAAGATAGTTTTTCACATATGGTCTGGTAAAATAATAAAGGAACAATATTGACGGAAATAAAATAGGTAAATAACTATAAATCATAACTGTTATTTTAGGAATAATTTGATAAATAACATAAATAACTATTATCTCAATTCCAATAATTATTGTAGGTGCAACACTCATTCCTATCGCCCCATACCAAGACCATCTGTATCCTTTTACAATGCCAAAGACTGCGATAATAATAAATATTCCAACAACAAGTTTTGAAGCATGCTGAAAGAGCCATATCGAATCAACAGAATAGGCATAATCAAAAAATAATAGAATCATTGATTGACTAAACACCGTGTATGCCCAAAAAAGAATGGAAAATACCAGTATTAACAATAAAGCAGGAGGCATCGTTAACTTTTTTTGAACACGACCTAAACTTCTAAAATTATAGTGTTTAACGCTATGAACTTCAGCAATAATACATATTAAAAATCCCAGCAAAGCAGTGTAACCTATTCCTATTCCCACCCAACGGATATATCTGATGGATGATGGTAACTGACTAAAAATAACAAAACCAAGGATACAACCAATAAAGAGAAAAAATCCAAATTTGAAGATATGTTCATATTTTGCATATGGATTTTTAATCCATTTTTTCCACAGATTCATATCAGGCTCCCTCTTTCAAATAATTCATCTAAAATGTTATTCCTTTATTAAACCATTGATAAAAACTCACATTATATCATCTTGAATTTCATAAGATAATTATATTATATTTATAAATCACATATAATTGCCACATATGTAATACCTTTTTAAAATAATTATGCAGGGGAAGGGATTCGAACCCTTGGACCTCTGCAGGAACAGATCTTGAGTCTGTCGCCGTTGACCTAGCTTGGCTACCCCTGCTTATATTTTGATTATTTTTTTCGAACCCATCCTGCAATAACAATTCTCCATAATAATCTTTAGGTTTAAAAAGAGGGAAAAATCAGAAGGAAAACCAAATTTTTTATGCTTCTTTCACGAGTTTTCGTTGTTTCCGCCGTTGCTTATTTACTAAGTAAAGTCCAACTAAAACAAAAAAACCACCTAAAATGTAAAAAACCGTAATTTTTTCCTGTAAAAAAACTGCTCCAAGAAGAGTGGAAACCACGGGTGTTGCATACAAAAAAACACTAATTTCAGATGCTTGTTTTACTTCTAACGCAGCATACCATAATGTATAAGCAATCACTGTTGGAAAAAACGCTAAAAATAATACTGCCGCCCATGTCACTAATGACAATTGTGCAACCTCTTCAAAAAATGAAGGAGATAAAAATGGAATCAATCCAAGATTGCCAATTAAAAATGCATATGCGGTTAAGGATAATGGATTATAACGATTCATCATTTTCTTTCCAGTAATGGTATACACTGCCCCAACAAATGATGCAAGTACAACAGCTAAAGCTCCTGAAATATAATCAATTTCAATCCGAGCGTCAGGATTACCCCACAATGAAATAATCACCACGCCAGCAAGTGCGATAACAATTCCAAGAAGAATTCGTTTATCAAGCACCTCGGAAAGAAAAACCTTAGCAAGAACTACAACAAAAATAGGAATCGTTGCAATAATAAGACTTGCTGCACCTGCTGAAACGAATTGCTCACCATAATTAAGACTTAAATGATACACAGACACTCCAATAAAACCAAGTAAGAATAAAGGCAGAATATCTTTTTTATGAAATGGGGAAAAACGTTTCCGTTGAAACAAGACCAAACACAAAAAAATCACACTAGCAATGAACAAACGAAGAATAGCAAGATTGACCGGTGAAAGTTCCCGTAAACCAACAATGATTAACGGAAATGCACACGCCCAAAACACAACGGGTAAACCGACAACAAGGAAAAAATAGGTTTCAACAAAGGAAGAAGGAACCATTAAAGGTTTCTTTGAATTTTTCTTTTTTTCTCCTATGACTTATCACCTATTTTTAGATTAAAGGCATGTTATGTTTACCTATTATGATCCCATACCAATAAACGCAAGTAACCATCCATGCCATAAAAGCGTTTTCAACCACAACCTATTTTCATCAATCAATATAAATAATAACAACCCCATTCTAATTTGATACTTTTATAACGGGAGGAAACTCAAATATGACGGGGGAACACTGGCAATCTCGCATGGCCTTTATTATGGCTGCGATTGGATCCGCAATCGGATTAGGAAACGTTTGGCGATTCCCCTTTGTCTGCTACCAAAACGGCGGCGGAGCCTTTCTCATTCCTTTTTTTATTGCCTTATTCACCGCAGGAATACCCCTTATGATCCTGGAATTCAGTTTTGGACACTGGGCACAAACCGCACCCCCACAAGCATTCAAAAAAATCAACACAAAACTTGAATGGGCAGGATGGTTCACCGTTCTCATCCCTTTCCTAGTCGCACTTTATTATGTTGTGATTATGGCCTGGTGCTTCTCTTACATGATCTATGCATTTAACTTGAGGTGGGGAGAAAACACGACATCATTTTTCCTAGATTCCTTTCTTGGAATCAGCAAAGGACCAACGATATTTGGTTCCATCAGCATCCCTGCAGTGCTTGGAACATTAGCACTTTGGATTGTTATTTTCATCATCCTGTACAAAGGAGTAAAACGTATTGGAAAAGTAGTAGCACTAACCGTTCCCATCCCAA
>JAGXLH010000174.1 GCA_018334795.1 Thermoplasmatota archaeon | reverse complement strand
CATTACCATAAGGTTTTGGATCATAGCTTTTACCACGAATGGTTAACACTTCATCTACATAACTAACATTAGCCCAAAAATAAAATTCGTTACAATAATCTTTTGATGCTGGATCAAAGGAAACATCAGTGTTACCAAGTACATCTCCTTCAGAAATAGACACGATTTCAGCGATTGGAACAGTTGGAAAACCATTTTCCAAAGCTTCAGATACCTCTGGAATTAAATGATCATCATGAGAATACGTAATCACTGATTCAGAAGAACTATCTTTAGTAACTGTTACACTAACAATTGGACCATACTCTTCATCTGGATTATGACTTTGAGCATAAATAGTATAGGTTCCATCATCTATCTCTTTGGTATCCCATTTGATGTTTAAATCCTCTTGATCAAGGAAACCATCACCCGAAACCACTATCATCTTTTCAAACCATGAAGGATCAATGAAGGAGCTTTCATAAGTGATAATCTTATTTACCACCGTGTTTACCTCTTCAATGCTTCTGCAGGCAAGTCGACTAAGTGAAACATCAGGATAAAAATCAATGTTTTCATCATCTTCAACACCTGGTTTTCCTAAAGCAAGAAATACTTTATCACCATTTGGATCCCAATCAGCAAATTCACCACCCTCTTTGTACACATCTGCATAATACAAATCACTAATCACACCAGGATCATGAATACCGCTAGCTAGTGGAAATGCGGGATCATCATACATATTTGTGTATCTTACTGGAAGGTACCATCCACTGCTGCCAAGATTGCAGTTATCACGAGGTTTTGCATGTATCACACTTTTTAATCCGCCGACAAGAAGAACATAAGAAATATCCCATGTTTCAAGTGCATCCTTAATGAAATATTTGATTTGTTCTGCTTCATCATATCCATCATATTCAGCATAAATATCTTCAACTGTTTTCAAAGTGGTTTTAATATCTAAATTATTTTTATGCGTTACTAATGGCTGTAAAGCTTCACTGAATTCAGAGGGTGAGATAATAACTAAATCTTGGCTTGCAGTTTCAGCAAAAATTGATTCATCACTTGGAATATATGAAATATCGATATCTGCTGATTCATAACTTACCACTTTATCCGTCATAGGATTATATCGAACAGGATACCATTCCACCGTAACGAAAGTAACATGATCAAGGTCTTTGTTTAATCCACAACCAATTTTTGTTTCATACGTACTTTCAGGATATAGTTTGTTTGCATTGTACACTGATGTATCCATTTTTTTTAAATTGGTTAATGATGTATCGGAGTTTACAGCTAATGGAATCATAAAATTAGAAGGTTTCACCAAAGAATCAATATATTGAACTGATCGTTCTTTTGATTCCACTGAAATGGTGATATCTTTTACTCCAAAGGGTAATTCAAATGTTTTCACAATTTTTGGAAGTAATGGTTTTCCAGGATTTGAAAGAAATGTATTTGTTTCATCTAACTGAATAGACACCATTTCCTGATTATCAGATTGTTGAATACGAATTGGAGAACGTTGTAACTTCGTTTGTACGGTAACTGGTTCAGTTGTTATATTGGTATCATGTAAGGCAGCTGCTCCTATTCCACTTAAGAGGAATAATCCAAGGATAATAAAAACGAATATTTTTTGCATATTTATTTTGGCCCCCTGTTTATTATATTTATAACAGTTTTTTTTATTTAATGGTTTCCCTAAAATAAAGTTATTTATAATGAATTCTTAACTAATTTAAAAAGATGAATGCTATTTTCTAACCTTTTTATAAATCCTTATAGATTTTCATATTTACTTAACTAACTGTCTACTATTGGGAAGTTCACTCTCTTTCTGAACGAAAATGATTAAAAATTAATCAATGAAAAATATTATCCCAAAGCCGTTAGTAGTTTAATTGATTCACCATTTTTTCATTCTGTAATTTTTACTGGTGTGCATTATTAATGATGAGATAACAAATGTATGCTTAGAAATAAATGAATCAAGGTGTTTTTATGAAACGAATATCTAAAGAAAAGAAGCAAAAAATAAAGCGTTTTCTCAAGAAAAGTACTGCCTCAAATCCATTAGTATCAAAAGTTTATACTAACGAGAATAAATAAATTTAATGAAATTAGATTGGGTTTAATTTCCTTAGTTTTAAGGCGAAATAATTTGGTTAAAACGTTGGAAAACTTTTAACTTTAAGGCGAAAAGGATATCATTTTTCTTTTTTTACGTTGATATCATTCTTTTATTATTTTTTGTAATTTTGACAAACTGGCACTCTTCTCCTTCTTTTTTAAATAGAATAAGTGACAAATTTTAGCATGATATCTTGGAAATATGATGAAATATGGCTATAGAAAGATGTGAGAAAACAAATGAATGATAGTAACGTATTGAAAGCAAGCATCCTTATTATTCTCATTTCGACATTTTTAAATTCAACAGGAACAATTACTGCATCAACTACCGTTGAATCAGAATCCTTGATTGTTAATTCAGATCAAAACCTTCAAGAAATCATAGATGCTGCACCCTCATTTAGTACCATTATCCTTAAACCCGGCATCTATCAAGAGCAGTTAATCATAAAAAAACCAATTAATATAAAAGGAAAAGATCGTAGTTCTACGATTCTGCAAATTAAAACAGATCCAAACAATGCTGCAATTACTTTGAAAAGTTCACATATCATTTTTTCAAATCTAACGATTACAAACCCGGCAGATGGTTTATATACTACAGCAATACGAGTTAATAAACCAAACTGTACCATTCAACACTGCACTATTCAAGACACTCCAATTGGTATTGCTGTATGGAGCAGTTATACTAAAATATTAAACAGTTCATTTTATAATTGTTCAGATGAAGGCAT
>JAGXLH010000062.1 GCA_018334795.1 Thermoplasmatota archaeon | reverse complement strand
ACCGAAAAATTGATAATATCTGTAAACAAACATTTATATATTAATCCAATGGATATTAATTTTGTCGAGGTTATGTAGAGATGCCGCTAAAAAACAAAGCAACGAGTATCACTCTTTGCACCTTATTACTCCTCTCTATGGTACTTTCAACACTATTTGTTCCAAGTACGTTGGCTGAACCTGAGGGAAAAACAAAACTATACTTCAAAGACATACTTGATGTTGATAATCTCGAGTATGATTCAACAAATCAATTTCCATTACTTACTGAGATTCCTCCAACAAAAGAAAATGCTTCATCATATCCACCCATATTTATTAAGGGACTTTCTTTTCGCGAAGGACTAACTCTTATTGATAATGAAACTCTTTATGCTTGGTTAGCAACCTGGGTTACTAGTTTATTTGATGATTTTGAAGGGTTAGAAGGGTTTGAAGAATTTGAAGAATTATTCAAACAGATGGAACTTATTTTTCCAAATCCTCTCAGGATCGTTGAAGCGTATGAAAACACCGATAATGAATCAATTCAATTAAATGGAAACGTTGAATATGATCTTTATTTTAAGACAAAAATATCAAGTCAAATAAACAACAATGATAAAGTTAAACTCAGTATTTACACATATAGTGAAACTGCAATCGTCCCAACAGAAATCGCTAATGAAACGATTGCACTTAATCCGGGATTATTTCAAAATTCGATGCAACAATCTATAACTCTAACAAATATTTCTCAGACTGTTAATCCTGGCCAACTCCTATTATTCTCTATTGAAATGATTCCAGGTAACAAAACACTAACTTCAATAATAGACCAAGAATATCCACTATTAAAAAACATTTCAAATATGGGTTTAAAAATTATTCGAAATCTTGCAAATAACAGTGAGATAACCGCAATTGAAGATGCATTTGCAATAATTGATGAAATAACCATGCTTCTGGAAGAAGGAGAACTTGGCGTAAATTTTAGCAAAGAGGATGTTTCAGAGTTTTTAGAATCCATCATTAGTTTTTCATTTTTATATGATTCATCAGATTATCCTTCCTCAGTAACTGTCCCATTTAAGGCTGAAGGAGAAACCGATGAGAATAGTAATACTTACTATTTACACTCAAATAATAATATGGATAAAACCCGCCCTACCGCATCATCTCAGCAAACACTTAATCTTGCTGATGCTGAAGGAACATGGATGGGTGAAGAGTTTTCAAGAAATAAAATAATCTCAGATGCTTCAGCAATCATATATATTAGTCATAAAGATGCTCAACGATGGTCCTCACCCATGGAAGTTAAAGCTTCGCTTCTTTATGGAAATGAGACTATTTCAACAGATAGTGTGACACTTGATGCAACAGGTTTTTTTTCATCTTCTACAAAACCATACCGATTCACCTTTGAAAATCTTGGATCGGGAGTTGAATTAGACTATGGAAAAGAAATTGGATTTTCATTGTCTTTAGAAAACACATCAAATGTAAATAGTTTATTAAGAAGTGTGAATGCATTTTATGATTCTAATGATTATGCATCAATGCTTTCCTTTTCGATTTCTGAAACCGATCATATTTCTGTTTCTGGATCTAGTTCACCATCTGATGGAAAAATCATTGTTGGAGACATAGTAACATATGATTTAGAGATCAATAGTGATCTTGAGGATAGCATCTCTGTGGGTATTCTTGATAGTTCATTTGAATCTGCCGAAAAGGAATTCTGGGATGTAAGCATTTCTCCCCCATCGTTTTCAATTAATTCTGATGGAACTCAAACTGTAACAGTAACACTCTCTTCACTAGGAACCTCCTTAGTTGCCTATGAAGAGGATCCATTACAAATCACGCTTGAAATCATTGGAAATACTGGGTATGATACCATTCAATTAACCGCGGAAGTCTCAGATGATGCAGTAATCTATGATACCATAATCAAAAAGCCATCTGATAGAAAGATTGTTCATGGAACAAATGAAACCTTTTCGTTTGTTATTAAAAATAATAATACTGGTTTATGGAAAAATAGTTTTATCTTTTCTGCAAATGTTGACAAGAATTTTTCAGTCATTGTCGATCCATTAACCTTTGATAATTTAGAAGTAAAAAACGAAACAACGGTGAATGTGACGGTTATTATTCCTGAAGATACAGAGATTGACGAAGCAACGCTTACCTTGGCAGTCATTTCAAAAAGAAGTGATGAAGAATATGAAGTCCAGGTAAATATGACCATTATTGGCGCTAACATATTCGAAACTACGTTTGATTATTTTGATGATATCGCTGAATCACTCGGATTAAAAGATGTACTTGGATCTTATGCTGCAGTTTTTTTAGTCGCCATAATTTTTATAGCAGTCTTTTTTATTCTGATATTGGTGGCATTTATTCTTACGACTAAATATGTAGATGTTATCTGTCTTGACCGTATCAAAGAAATTGACCCAGGAAACACTGCAACGTATGAAATTAGCCTAAAAAACATTAGGAATAAAACAAATAGTTATCAGATTTATTCGGATTTAGCAGCAAAATCATCACCTTGGAATATATCAATTTCTCCGGATACGGTGACAATACCACCAAAACAACAAAGAACTATTATGGTCACTGTTGAGACCACGGATGAAATTAATCCAGGTGATTGGAAAGAGTTTCATGTAATTGTAGAAACACAAGGAAAATCTAAAAAGGAACAAATCCCCTTGTTTTGCTCCCTTACCAATGGATCAACGTCACTTTCCATCAAGGATGTATTCCACTGGCCGAAATCATTTTCAAAAGATGAAAAAGTATCAACCTCTTTTAGACTGAAAAACAAAGGGAGTGTTCAGGCTCGTCATATTGCAGTTAAATTATTCATTAATAACAAGGAAAAAAATAAAGTAGAGGAGCTTATTATCCCTGCAGGAGGACACGCAGATATTACGCTTCCTTGGATTGCAGAAAAAGGAAAAAATGATTTACGAATATTAATCCTCTAAAATTCAATTCATAAGTAAAAAAAATTAATGTTGGGTTTATCATGGCTGAAAAATCCCAGAAAAATGAAGAAATGGAACAAATTCGAAACGCAGAAAATAAGTTTCAATCATACATTAGCCGTCGTAACGAGCTTAATGATATGGCAAAGTTATTGCGCGAAGAACGAGACATGCTTAATGCAAAACATAAAGAGATTAAGGATGAAATGAAAAAAACTCGTAATGAACGTGATGAAATTGTTGCAAAGATGAAGGAACATAAAAAACTGCGAAATGAATTACAGCAACAAGCAAAAGAATTAATAAAAGCCCGTCAGCAAAAAAAAGGAGAAGTGTTTAAGAATTTACCACTTCGGCTCGAAGAATTAAAAGCTGATGTGCAAATGCTTGAATACCGGCAGGAAACTGTTCCATTGAGTCCACAAGATGAAAATGAACTTATTGAAAAAATCCGAGAGAAAAAAAGAGAATTTGATGATGTTAAGCAACATGTGGACAAACAAAAAGAATTGCAAATTGATATTACGGAAAAGGATCAAGCTATTGATGAATTATTCAAAAAAGCTGATGAGCAACATGAGCTCGTTCAGAAATATTATGATGAAAGTCAGGTTAAACATAAAGCATACATAAAAATGGTTCATGAATTATCTATTTCTATTGCTGAATCAAATAAAAAACATGAAGAATACATTGAAACACGTAATGAAGCGCAGAAGAATCATGAAAAAGCAATGGAAATGCGATCAAAGATTATGTCCGTGAGAACTGAACGTCGGAAACGTTGGAAAGAACGGAAACAGATCATTAAAGAACAGAATATTAAAGCACGTAATGCGGTTTCTGATAAGGATAAGTTGAAGAAAATCGCTGATAAATCTTTGGAATCATTAAAGAAGGGTGAAAAAATTTCACTCTAACCTTTTTATACTAATCGCGTATCAACGAAAAAATAATCGGCATTTTTAAATATGTTTTGTTGATTTCTGCCCTCTGTGACATAGTTATGACAGATATTGGAATCGTAAGTTACGGAGGAAGTATTCCTCGATTACGGATAAAAGCTGAGGAGCTTGCCGACGTCTGGGGTAAAGACGGAACACGGATTGCAAAAGGACTTGGAATCGCAGAAAAATCTGTTCCTTCAATTGACCAAGATACGGCAACTATCAGTGTGGAAGCAGCAAGAAACGCATTGAAACGATGTCATATCAATCCTCAGGACATCGGTTCTATTTACATAGGAAGTGAATCTCATCCTTATGCGGTGAAACCAACTGGCACTATTGTTGGTGAAGCAATTGGTGCAACACCGGATTTAATGGTAGCTGACTATGAATTTGCGTGTAAAGCAGGAACAGCTGGAGTGCAAAACTGTTTTTCAAATGTGAAAGCAGGATTGATAAAATATGGTTTAGCCATTGGAGCAGATACTGCTCAAGCAGCTCCTGGTGATGCTCTTGAATTCTCAGCTGCTGCTGGTGGCGCTGCTTTTATTATTGGAAATGAAAAAGTGATTGCGGCTATTAATCACACCTATTCTTATGCCACCGATACACCAGATTTTTGGCGCAGGGCCGAACAAAAATATCCTCGTCATGGTGGACGTTTTACTGGTGAACCTGCTTATTTTAAACATGTTACTAATGCATCAAAGAATCTTATGGAAAAAGCAAAAACCACACCAAAGGATTATGATTATGCTGTGTTTCATCAACCAAATGCGAAATTTCCTTTAAAAGAAGCTAAGATTCTTGGATTTACCAAAGAGCAAATCAAACCCGGATTGAAAGTTTCCTATATTGGAAATACGTATTCTGGAGCTTCGCTTGTTGGTCTTGCAGGCGTTCTTGATATTGCAAAACCTGGAGATCGAATCTTGATGACTAGTTATGGATCTGGTGCTGGAAGTGACAGTTTTGATATCACCGTAACTGATGAAATAAGTAAGTATGAACGTGATAAAGCACCATTAATTGATGATATGATTAATGATAAGGAATACATTTCATATGGAGTATATGCAAAGTATACTGATTTATTATACTGGGAGTGATCATAAATGAGAGATGTAGCAGTTATTGGAATTGGATTAACAAAATTTGGTGAGCTATGGGATCAATCATTTCGTCAGCTCACTGCAGAGGCTGGATCAAAAGCAATTCTTGATTCTGGTGTTGGTGGAAAAGATATTGATGCTATGTACGTTGGATCTATGAGTAGTGGCCGTTTTGTTGGTCAGGAACATGTTGGAGCGTTGGTTGCTGATGCTAGTGGGTTTTCTCATTTACATATTCCATCAACTCGTGTTGAAGGAGCATGTGCCTCAGGAAGTTTAGCTCTTCGTGAAGGATATCTTTCCATTGCATCTGGTGTTAATGATGTGGTAGTTATCGGAGGCATTGAAAAAATGAATGATGTGGGTGGTTCTGCAGCAACTGAAACGCTTGCTACTGCAGCTGATCAAGAGTGGGAAGCATTCTTTGGAGTAACATTCCCAGGATTATACGCAATGATAGCAAAACGTCATATGCATGAATTTAAAACTACAAGGGAAGATCTTGCCCGTGTTGCAGTGAAAAATCATCATAATGGAACCATGAACCCATTTGCGCAGTATCAAAAAGAAATCAGTATTGATACTGCATTAAATGCTACTCCCGTTGCTGAACCATTAGGACTAATGGATTGTTCACCAGTCACGGATGGTGCAGCTGCAGTTGTTTTGTGTGCTGCTGATCGAATAGGTGATTTCTCTGGAAAACCAGTGAAAATCATTGGATCTGGTCAAGCATCTGATACGCTTTCCCTTCATGGAAGGAGGGATATTACCACGCTTGATGCAAGCGTTCATGCTGGAAAGATGGCATATAAACAAGCACATCTTAAACCAAGTGACATTAATCTTGCTGAAGTTCATGATTGTTTTACCATCGCTGAGATTTGTGCTATTGAAGATTTAGGATTTGTAAAAAAAGGTGAAGGTGGAAAAGCTGTTGAGAACAAGATTACTACCATTGATGGAAGTCTTCCAGTTAATACTAGTGGAGGATTGAAATCCAAAGGTCATCCTGTTGGTGCAACTGGTGTTGCTCAAATCGTTGAAATCACAAAACAGTTACGTGGAGAAGCTGATAAACGTCAAATAAAAGATGCTCGTATTGGACTTGCACATAATGTTGGTGGGTCAGGTGCGACTTGTGTCGTTAATATATTGGAGGGGATGTAAATATGCCTAAAGATGTACCTCGTTTTTGGAGAGAAATCCAGCAGCGATACAATATGAAGGGAAATAAATGCGGGTCTTGTGATCGTGTGTATTTTCCTCCACGTGAATCTTGTCCCTACTGTCGTCGGGAAAGCATGGGAAAAATGGAAAAAATCAAACTGAGTGGTAAAGGTGAGATTATTACCTACACTATTATTCATGTTGGCCCAGAGGAATTTGAGGAACAAGTCCCGTATCCTGTCGCAATTATTCAACTTGAAGAAGGACCAAAGATTACTGCTCAAATCGTTGATTGTAAGATTGATGAGTTAAAAATCGGCATGAAAGTGGAAAGTGAATTTCGAAAGATTCAGCAGGATGGAAGTACTGGCGCGATCTATTACGGATATAAATTTAAGCCTGTGGAATAGACTATGAATACTAAAAGCGCACTTGCAGAGAAAATTGCTGGCGAGATCACGTTGAGTCCAAAACCAGGGCTTACCTTACGGAAATGGCGTAATATCTTTGGGATCAGTCAAACAGATCTTGCTAAAGAATTATCTCTTTCTCCTAGTGTGATTAGTGATTATGAATCTGGTCGGCGGAAATCACCTGGCATTCAAACAGTTAAACGGGTGATTGATGCATTTATTTCCATTGATCAAAAACGTGGTGGGAGTATTCTTCATCAGTATGATCCAATCGTGAAGACGAAAGAGGGAATCATTGAGATTATGGAGTATCCTTTTGCTCGTGATGCTGACGCGTTCATTAAGGCAATTGAGGGGCGTGTAGTTACAAAGGGGAAGAGAGGATTAAAAAATCAGGTGAAAGGATTTACGTTGGTTGATAGCATTAAGACTATTGAACATATTACTCCTGTTGATTATGCTCATTTATACGGGTGGAGTCCTGAAAGAGCGCTTATTTTTACAGGTATTCAATATGGTCGTAGTCCAATGATTGCAGTACGTGTTCACCCAGTGAAACCTTCTGTGGTTGCTTATCATAAGCCTGGTTCGATTGATCCATTAGCTGTTAAGCTAGCTGACCGGGAGAATATTCCATTGGTTTCTACGAATTTATCGTTGGATGAGTTGAAGAAAAGATTACTTTCTTTAGGAGAATTTGGTGACGAGTAGAATCTATAAACTTATTTTTATTTTTTATTTTATTTATTTATTATTTTATAATTTAGAAAGATTTAAATGTTTTTTCTGTATTCATGATTTGTAACATCCATATATGGGGAAGGTGTTGAAAAGATGATTATGACCTCATTTAAAGGAAATGACGACGCTCAAGTTCTTGGATTACCTATGTATTTGATTATTGTGATGATTGTTGCTGTAGCAGTTATTGCTGCTGTAATTTTTATGATACCTCAGGGAACAAGAATGATGAATGCACAAATTACAGAAAACGCAGTCATTGCAGAAGATCCTGGAAATGCCAGCGCATATACATTTAGCAGTTATGATGTAACCGCGAAAGTAACAACAAATGATAATCAGGCTAATCCCATTGCTGGTGCGACGGTAACTCTTGTTGGGTCGGGTGATGCTAATTCAGGTACCACAAATGCTGATGGTATGATTACATTATCTATTACTCCGTCACTTGATGAAAATGTGAATGAAGATAGTATAAAACTTACTGTAAAAGCTGCTGGTTATCAAGAATACACTGAGGAAAATGCTGTTTCTGTGTATCGATTAAGCTAAAAAAAATAAGTGTTAATGAGAAATGGTAAAAAAATTTGGAAAGATGGGGTAGGATGAAACAGGAAAAATCTTGGTTTTCACGATCAAAAAAATGTTCAGATGATGCTTTTGAAATGAAAAAAAATGTTTCTGAAATGCAAACATGGATGCGTAATCTTGAACAACAAGTATCAAGCGTTGGTGCTCGGTTAGGAGCTGTTGAAAATAGATTATCTCATGCGGCTAATACCAATCTTTATGAAAGCAAGGATGATGAATCAGTAATGTATTCAACATCATCGGTAGAAACCGTTCATGCATCTATTAACACTCAGGTTAGAAGCCTTGAGAAACAGATGCAATCATTAACTCAGTCTTTTTCAAAGATTAATCATCAAGTTCAAAGATTAGACGAGTTCAAAAAGAATTCAAAGAAGAAAGAATCTCAATTAAATAATCAAATACGACCCCAATCGTTTATAATGAAAATTGGGAAAAAAGAGATTCCATTAGAACTTACCGGTATCATTGGAGGATTAGTTACATTCATCGTGGCTGGATTAGTCGTATTTAATGCATCAAACATTGTTTTAAATCCTTGGTTTTTAATGGGCATTGGAAGTCTGTTTATAACTAGTTCTGTTCTGAGAACCAATAAGGGAAATATCTTTCTTAAAAAAATGACAGGTGGATTGTTCTCTAAATCGGCTGAATCTCAGATTCATCATTCTGATTCACCGTCGTAATATCACCTTGAGCAGATCAGTATTTGTGAAGGATTCATATCTATTGGTTTTAACGATGACATCTAGATAGACCTCATGTAAACCTGCAGGAATCATGGGTCGTATGTTTACTCTTGTTTCACCTGATGAATTGGTTGTATTTACTGCAATTGTGTTTGATTCCTTGATAATTACATGTGCATTTCTGATAGGTTGATGATCTAACGTGTTTACTTGCACATAATAGGTTATCGATGAATTTGATGCATTCACGGTGGTTACCAATGGTTCGATAGTGACAATGGGTGTTTCGGAAAAAAAAGAGGGAATAACCATCATTGAAAGAATGCTTCCAAGCGCGATTATTCCTATCACAATACTTACCACTAGATACATTGGTAAATCTATAACCGCATCCGTAGTACTCATCGATGTTGTGGCTGAATGATCAGTTGGCCAGGTCATCATAGTTCAACATGTATATCTCACATGAGTTATATAAATTATAAGGATTGTAATATAAATGAAAGGTAATAATGATTCGGTATTTGGGTTCACTCGGTCAAATCATGGAATACTAAGTGTTCCGATGAGCCTTGTAATCATCACTATTATTTCTACAATCATTATTTCATTATTTATAGTTTCAGCTGATTTCATGCAATCAACAATTGAAAAAGAGAGGATAAAAACAAGTCTTAATTCACTCATTGATCGAATATCTACTATGGCCTCTTATGCAACTGAAGAGAATAGGATTACTACCAAGATAACGATTCCTGAATCTGTTGACAACATCATTTTTGGAAACAAAAATGATAATCAAAGCAGTATAGAACATAACACATCTTCAAATTCATATGATTCTTATTGTATGATCATATGTGAGTTTAAAGATGGAGATTTTTTTGTATTGCACAGTCCAATTGGATTCTGTGATAAAAATGGTGAACCACTGATTTGTCCATCGGGGAAACAAACCTTAGTCTTTCAATTAGATCATCAATACTCAGAGGTGTTTGCAGTTGGCAGCATTCATTAAAAATAATCTAGGGATCATGGATCTTAGTCTCGTTCAAATCGGACTAGCCATTATTTCTGCTTTTTTTGTGCTTGCCAGTTATGTTATCATCTATGAAAATCCTATGCAATCAACATCTGAAATGCAAACTGTTGCATCTTCAATTAAATCAGTATATAGTAAAGTCGATAGTTATTGGATTGAACAATCATCTACCCTTTTATTTCCTGATAATACTCTTCAGTTAACTGCAAAAATATCTCAAGATTACATTCTCATTTCCTCCCCAAAATCAAATGATAGAATTACAATTCCTATTACTCAACGATTATGGATAGTATCAACTAATACCACATTAAAATCAGCTGATGATTGGCATGAATTTATGCGTGCTAAAACAGGTTGTGATGGAACCAATAGTGATCCTATCAAAAATACTAAGTTAGCTGATAAATATATTTCGTTAAAATGGAATCAATCCCAACAACATTTCTATCAGCAACCCTTAACCTGGTCTGAAGAAGAATATATTTCTTTAGAGAAATGTATTATATTTGAAGAAAGAACGATTGATGACAAAACCGAAACTTTTCCATATATCGAATTCATCATCATTGAAAAGAAATAATTCATAGAAAAAAAATCTGTAAAAGATATTTTTTGTTTTTTTGATTCAAAGTAATCTGATTATTGTTTAGATTTTTGTTCTATTTGTCTTTTGATCAAAACCACGGCCATGGATGCTAATCCGCTAATAATAAAGAATAGTAATATTGGATGAGATTCTAACACATACAACAATGTGGAAGTAATTGCAGCAACAGTAGCAAT
>JAGXLH010000173.1 GCA_018334795.1 Thermoplasmatota archaeon | reverse complement strand
ATGCTCTGAGTAAGTAGGATTTCGTTAAAATATGACATGATGATCTAGATAAGACACTATTCAGTATGTGATTTTACTTTTTGAACGTAAATAGAATTATTTTTAAAAACAATCCAGCGAAGTTTTTCACCGTCCTTTAATTTAAGATTTTCTACTACTTCAGATGGAACTGTGATTCTTCTTCGCGATCCTCTGATGGTGATTGCTGTTTCCGTTATCGATATGACATCATCTAAATCAACTTTCATATGCTATTTCTCCAATTGTTAAACGAAACAGGTTCCATAAATAAGTTGTTGTTTTTTCAATATTTATTGGTAAATAGAAATTCATGAAAATTATATTTTTTAGTCATAATATACTTGCTCAGTTATATTAAATCCATTTCATATTTATTTTAGAATCTTGTTCCGGTTAATGTTTTTGTATCAATAACACCCTTGATAGCGCGAATCTTTTTTGTCACGATTTCTCCAATTTTTTCAAAACTGTCGGCTTCTATTCTAGCGATAAGATCATATTCTCCAAAGAGAAGGTGTAACTCTATGATCTCTGGCTCTTTTAGTAGGGTATTGTATACGGTATGTTCTAACGAGGGTGCAGCACTGATTAACACAAAAGCTATAGACAATCTTTATTCACCTCCAAATTTTTTTATTATGGGATTATATTGGTTACTTTCGCTAATGTGAGAATCCCCATCAGAATCGCATACACAGGTATTACGATTCGCCACATTTTATTTGGTAACACTCTTACCATATAAGGCGAGATAATAGCTGCAATGAACCCACCGGTAAATATTGATGGGAGAAGTAAATAATCAATCGTTACACCATATGAACTAATAAGCAGAAATGCTGCAAAGCCAATCAAAGAGACGATACCCTCGGCAAGAGAAACAATAGCTGTTGCTGTTTTCTCATAAATACCAGAAAACAATTGCCCCATCATCACCACGGGTCCATAGCCACCCGCCCCGATTCCTTTGTTGAATCCAGCAAGAGCAGCGAATCCAGTTAATAATTTTGGTCGATATCGCATGGTGCGTGATTTCAGTCGGATCATTCCAATGATTCCCATGGCTAAGACTAGTATTCCTACATATGTTTTAATAAATGATTTTGGTAATTCCAACGCAGCATAGGTCAAGACTACTGAGAGGATAATAGCGAAACACCCCGTAATGGCAATCAATCCTGTTATTTTAGTTGCTTGATTGTATGGTTTTCGAAAGGAAAAAGAAACATTTTGAAATTCATGATGAAAATAACTGGCGGTGAAGCCAGTTATTGCTTCGGATAATAATAAAATTGGAACAACTTGTAGAGGATCGTATCCTAAGAGGAATAACAATGGTGTTAGTCCGGTGCCAAATCCCATACCTGCTGATGAATCCATGGTTTCAAATAAGAAGGCAAGTATGATGATAAGGGGAACAAGTTCTAACATAATTGCATCAACTTATTTTTGTATCATAATAGGATTGCGAAAGTGATCATGATGCTGATGTAGATTACTAATGCATAGCCAAGTCGTTTGAGTGTTTCTTTTTTTAATTTCATTCTTTCAAGGATAGAATATTCTGCATCTAAAAATTGAGCAAGTTGCCCTATTTGAAGGATATGTTCATCTTGATTCATATTTTTTCCTCCATTGATATATGGTAAACACATTATTTAAAATTATTGGTATAATACCAAAACAATATGGATTATAACCGTAATAAATGGATTGAATATTTTTCAAACCAATACGTTTGATAATGGGGGGAGGGTATAGGGAGAAGGCACGGTAAGGAAATGGAAAAATCTGTTCAACACGATAGTGTATTTTTTCAGTGTTAGATTAAAAAAAAATTTGTTTTATCTATGGTAAATTGTATGATATGAACCTTCATTACTTTAATAATTAACCTCCAGCTTCCATTATGGTTTAATACCAAATAAAACCATTAATAATTGGTTTTTAACCAATAACATTAAAGTAGTTTAGTTTACATAATACTTATATTGGAATGAAAAAAACGAATGTATTTCCTACTAATACTCCTAGATTTACCTTATCCAAGAAAAATATTCTTTATATTCTGATTGCTTTTTCGATAATAATTCTTTTTTATTTTTTACCAACACCGAGCGGTTTAACGGATAATGGAAAGATTATGATCGGAATATTGTTGATGTCACTTGTTTTCTGGGTCACAGAAACAATTCCGTTAGCAGTCACGGGTTTATTGATCATGATTGCCCAACCATTGTTTGGAGTAAACTCCCCAGAGGAAGTGTTTTCATCATTTGGTAATCAAGCCTTATTTTTCTTACTGGGTGCATTTATCTTAACGAGTTCATTAGAAAAATATGGATTACATAAAAGAGTTGCCTTGAAATTATTGAGTTTATTTGATACGAATCCTAAGAATTTCACACTCGGGATCATGTTTTCTTGTGCTTTTTTATCTTTTATTATTCCAGAGCATGGTGTCGCAGTTTTATTTATGACGATTATCTCTTCAATTTTAATTACTTTGAAGGTTCAACCTAAAATAAGTAATTTTGGGAAAATATGCATGCTCTCAGTGGCTTATGGGTGTTCAATTGGAAGTCTTGGAACCTTAATTGGTGGTGCTCGTAATCCCTTGGCTATAGGTTTTCTTTCGAATTTGGATCCTCCGATTTACATTGGTTTTTTTGATTGGATGCTGTATTCTATGCCCATTGTTTTTCTTGCATTACCTGCAGTCTGGCTTATACTTCATTTCAGTTTTCCTATTGAAATATCAAGTATGAAATCTGTTAAACAATCAATGATTGACAAAGCAGATGTCAACCGGAAATTGAGTAACCAAGAATTTGTTGTTATCGGTATTTTTCTG
>JAGXLH010000061.1 GCA_018334795.1 Thermoplasmatota archaeon | reverse complement strand
CTGAATTATCCAAAATACCATTTGATTCACCGGAAGCTGAAACTGAGATTGCTGATGGGTTAATGGTGGAATACTCTGGACGGAATCTTGGCATGTTTTACTTAGCAGATGGTGTGAAAATGGTGGTGATGGGAACACTGATCATTGCATTGTTCTTCCCTTATAATCTTTCACCATTACTTGGTTTGGAATCATATGCTGGAATCGCCGCAGATATCTTGTTTTACTTAGGGAAACTGTTCTTAGTCTTACTCTTTTCAGTAACGCTAATAAGAGTTGCTGTGGCCCGGTTAAAAATCGATCAGATCGTGTATACATACTGGGTTCCATTAACCTTGATTGGTTTGGTTGGTCTTATCTGTTTGATGTGGGATCAAACCATTATGACTAACTTCAGTATTCCATCCATGGTAGAACTCCTTGGGTTAGCATAAAAACAAAACAACTTATGAAGAACCAAAAAAACGGGTTCTTCATCAAACTCTTTTTTTCAGTATAACAATAAGAAACTTAAAAGAAAAGATGATGTCTACAGTCATGATTTCAAAGCAATCAGTTGATTTAACTGAGAATCAAATTGCCTCGCTCTTTGTTATTCTTCCTATTATTTATACGGTCGTTGGACTTTTGTTTTTTCCGTATCCTCTTGACCCAGTAGTAATAACTCTACTTCCCATTCCATTGTTTGCAGGTCTTGGATTATTAGCATTTGGATCATTTACAAAAACAACGATTTCCTGGAAAGCAAGAGCGGCTGGTTGGATTGTGTTTTCGATGTATTGGGCAACGCAGCCAAATACGCTTTATTTTGGTGAAGATCATGATTTAGTAAATGCAATCCTTTGTATCGCAGGTATTTTTGTTCTCTTTTATTTTGCATATCATGAATGGTATGCAGCAAAACATAAGTTATCTAGTGATAGTTTACGTTGGATTGCTGGTGCTTCTGCGATTGCTGGTTTGATTTATTTTATTATTGAATTAACACCTTTAGCCATATGGTTGATTAAGGTGGTTGCTCAGCAAAGTGGATGGTTACTTTCACTTTTTGTTAATGACGTCACCGTAAGTGGACGTTATATTTGGTTTAATGACCAAGTTATCCGTATTATTTTTGCATGTACTGCCGTGCAATCAATGGTTATTTTTGTAGGGATTCTACTACCATTAACATCAATAGATGTGAAACGAAAGACGTTTGGTATCTTATTTACCATTGGTACTGTTTATATATTGAATTTAGTCCGGAATGCATCCATCATGTACATGATTGGGGTATACGGCCCAGAGTTTTTTAGTATTGCTCATAATTACATTGGAAAAGGTGGAAGTTTAATTGCATTGATTGCTATCTTGTTTATTCTCGGAAAGTATATGCCTGAAATCTTTGATGAAATCTTTGCTTTGATTGATTTATCAAAAAGGAAAGGACCTATTGAACAATGGATGAGAAGGTTTACTAAGAGGAAAATGTAATGCAGATTGCTCAAGGAGGAAGTTATTGGATTCTTACTGCAGTTTTACTTTTTGTTGTAGTTAGTTTACTTTCTTTTTTTATGACTGGAATCGTTCAACGGCTTTTGTTTTTTTTAAGTGTTATTTTAGCTTTAATCAGTATTCTTCTCATTATATTTTTTAGAGATCCGGATCGAAAAACAGGAAATGGAATTGTTGCAGTGGCCGATGGTATCATTCGCGCAGTGAACTCTATTCAGGATGAAGATGTGGGCAATGCTTTTTTTGTTTCTACATTTATGAACATTTATCATGTGCACGTAAACCGAATGCCTGTTGATGGAACAATTAAAAAAATAACGCATATTCCTGGGTCTCATCTTCCAGCATTTACAAAAGAATCAGAGAGAAACGAACGGGTGATTATGCTTGTTGAAACGGCAAAGGGATTAGTTAAAATTATTCTTATCGCAGGAACAGTTGCCCGCCGTATCGTTCCCTATGTTAAAAACGGAGAGCATCTTAAAAAAGGAGAAAAAATTTCGTTAATCCGATTGGGTTCTCGAGTGGACGTGATTCTTCCAAAAAAAATGAATGTTGAAATAACAGTTACTAAAAAAGATCGAGTGATAGCAGGGGTGAACATGATTGCAGCATCCAATGCTTAATCTTCTCAGATATCCTGATGTTGTAAGTATGCTCAACGGGTTTTTTGGATTAAGCGCAATTTTAGTCCTTGTCTTTGATTTTTCATTACCGGTTCAACTCAAGTTTCATATCGCATTTACCTTAATTCTCCTGGGGTTATTAGCAGATGGTTTAGATGGTATTATCGCTCGCCGATTTGGAAAAGGTGAATTGGGGGATTATTTCGAAGCTATGTCAGATATGACCACAATGGGTATTGCTCCCAGTGTTTTTTTAGCGATACGTATGATGTCAACACCGGATTCCTCACAAATTCTTCTCGTGCTTTTTTGGTTAATTTTAATCATATATTTATGTTGTGCATTCATCCGATTAGCTTCATTTCATCCGTTAAAAAATAAACAGGTGTTTTTAGGGCTTCCTGCTTCAGCTGCAACTATTTTTGTATTATCTATAAGTTTTCTTACTTCGATTCAACTCTTTGTTTTTGTTAGTGTTCTTCTTGCTGCTTTTTTTATGGTATTACCTATTTCATTTCCAAAACCAAGCAATAGTATGAATGCAATCACAGTAATTATTATTGTACTAACAATCCTGTTTGGTTTTTTTGTTTCTTTTATGTACATTGCATTGCTTGTTTCAGTGCTTATTTATATGTTTGCTGGTCATATTTATCTTTATTTCTTCAAGGAAAGCGGGCAAACGTTGAAAAAAAAGTGACGTTTAAAGAAATAAAAACATTTCTAAACCACAAAGACATTATGTTTTTTCCGTATGGATGATATTCCTAAGATTGGCATCACTGGTATGCCAAACGTAGGCAAAACTGAAACGCTAAAGAAAATCATTGGTTTCTTACATAAAGCTGGATACGTTGCCGAAGGAATGATCACTGAATCGATAATTAAGGATGATGAACGTGTTGGCTTTAAAGTCAAAGATTGGCAAACAGGCGAAGGAAAAACGTTTGCTCATGTTGACTTTGAAGATAAAGAACATGTTGGAAAATATGGTGTTGATACCAGTGCATTAGAAGAAATTGGTATCCCTGCTGTTGAAAAAGCAATCACAAGTGAAGATATCCATATTATAATCATAGATGAAATTGGGAAAATGGAAATGCTTTCAGAGAAATTCTGTGAAACCGTGGTTGCTGCTTTGGACAGTGATAAACCAATTATGATCACTCTTCATAAAAAATCTCGTACTCCTCTGCTTCAGGATGTACGCCGTCGTGATGATATTCGTATTCTTGAAGTCACTCCAGTGAATAGAAATTTACTTCCATATAAAATCGAGAAAATCGTGAAGGAAAAACTTCCTCCATTATTTTAATTTTGTTTTTATGAGTACATCGATTAGATATCAACAGATCACTGAAGGATCAACGGTCTTTTTTGCTCCAGAGCAAAAAAATAAGGATAAAGGACCTGGAAAGAAACAAGGTCTTCCGTTTTATAACCCAGCAATGGAATTGAATCGCGATTTTTCAATAGTTGTGGTGCAATGGTTGCTTTCAACAGGTCAAAGAAAACATTTTTCCTTATTAGATGGACTAGCTGCAACTGGTGTGAGAGGACTTCGTTTTAGTAATGAATTATCTGGTTCTTTTGATGTGATAATCAATGATTGGTCTGAAGAATCTTTTTTTGTGATGCAAAAAAACGTGAAAGAAAAATCTTTGAAGAACATACGATGTGAAAATCAAAACTTGAATTCATTATTGCTTGAAGAAAAGTTTGATTATATTGATGTAGATCCTTTTGGATCACCGGTTTCTTTTGTTGATGCTGCAATGAAAAGTATTCGTCATCAAGGAGTGTTAGCAGTAAGTGCAACGGATACTGCGGGATTATGTGGTGTGTATCCAAAGGTATGTTTGAGACGGTATGCAGCTCATCCATTGCATGGACCAATTATGCATGAAGTGGGATTAAGGATTCTACTTGGATTTGTTGCTCGAGAGGCAGCAAAACATGAAGTTGGTATTCAACCAATTTTATCATATAAAACAGATCATTACATGAGATTGTACGTGCAAATTCATAGAAATATACCAAGTGCTAACAAGACAGCAAAACGTATTCAACCTATTTCAAAAAAAGATGTGTATCCATTCAAGGATGAACCAGGTTTTATTGGTCCGTTATGGACTGGCAGTCTTCACGATAAGAAAATCATTAAAATGTTAAAGGGTATCGGGGAAAGGAAAACAGTAGGAACAAAGAAAAAGATGATGAAATTATTTTCTCTTTTTGAAGAGGAATCAGAGGCTCCATTGTTTTATTACACCACTAATGAACTCGGTTCGCTTCTTCGTTGTTCTCCACCTAAATTGGAGGAATTATGGGAAACATTTCATCAGCATGATTTACCTATTTTTCGAACACAGTTTGATCCAACGGGATTTAAAACACCTGCGTCCTTTGATGAGGTAAAAACACTATTTGTTAAATCTTGTAAAAATTCAGAGTGGAATTATGTGTAAAACAAAAACATAATGAATGCGGGAATTGGTACTGGTTTTCGGTGAATTGTATTTAATGATATCCGTTGGAGTTCTTGCTTCTGGCTCTGGAACTGATCTTCAGAGCATTATTGATGCTTCTGAACAACAAATGATTGATGCAAAGGTATCCATAGTGATTAGTGATAACAAGGAAGCATTCGCATTAAAAAGAGCTAGGAACCATGATATTGCAGCTGAATATATGAATCCCAAAGATTTGAACAAAACTGAATATGATGAAGCAATCGATAAAATATTTTCGGATTATAATGTTTCATTAGTTGTTGGTGCAGGATACATGAGGCTTTTAACTGAAAAATTTGTGAAGAATTGGTTTGGTAAACTCATTAACATTCATCCTGCGTTACTGCCTTCTTTTAAGGGGATTCAGGCGCAAAAGGATGCGTTGGATTATGGAGTGAAAATCTCGGGTTGTACCACTCATTTCGTGGATACTAAAATGGATCATGGACCAATTATTTTACAAGCTGCAGTCATGATAAAGGAAAATGATACAGAAGATGAATTGAAAAATAGGATTCTAGAGGTTGAACATCAGATTTTACCGAGAACGATCCAATTATTTGTTGAAAATAGATTAAAGATAACGGGAAGATGTGTACATGTTAAACCTGGCGATTCTTGGAAAGATAAGTATCCAGTGATTCCTCATGTCTTATATCCTGATGGATATTAGGTAAGGTTTTTTTGCTATGAACTATGAGGATGCAGTTGCATGGGTTGATGGGTTTCATCAGTTCGGAATAAGGTTAGGATTAAACCGGATTGAAGAAGTCTTAGATTCACTTGATAATCCTCATAAAAACATAGATATTGTGCATGTTGCTGGGACAAACGGGAAAGGATCAGTTTGTCGTTTTATAAGTAGTATACTTTCAAGTGAGGGATATAAAACGGGATTGTATCTCTCTCCGCATCTTGTTGATTTTCGTGAACGATTTCAATTAAATGATAAAGTTATAGAAAAAAAACGTTTTGTTGAAATTGTTGAACAAGTTCAACCAGTTGTTGAACAATTATCTAACAAAGATGTTCAGTTGACTTATTTTGAAGTTTGTACAGTTATTGCTTTTTTCTTTTTTGCTGAAGAACAGGTAGATTATGCAATTATTGAAGTGGGTCTTGGTGGCCGTTTTGATGCAACAAATGTTATTACTCCAGTTGTTTCAGTGATTACAAATGTTAGTTTAGATCATCAACAACAATTAGGAGATACGATTGAAGAGATTGCTTTGGAAAAAGCAGGTATTATTAAACCAGGAATTTCAGTTGTAACTGGAGCTGAGGGAACTGCATTATCTGTGATTCGAAAAAATTGTGAGAAACAGAAATGTAGTCTTTACATGCTTTCTAAAGAAAACATTGAAATTCAGGAGTGCTCATCGAGAGCCCAGACGATATTAGTTCATGGTCAGTTTGATGATTACCTTGTTTCAACTGCTCAGATTGGAACGTATCAAGCTTTGAATATAGCATTAAGCATTATGGTTATAGAAGTGTTGCAGCAGAATGGTGTTTTTGTTACAAAAGAAAGTATTCTGAACGGAATAAGAGACATGAAGCATCCAGGTAGAATGCAGATATTACAATACAAACCAGTTATTGTTGTGGATGGAGCACATAATGTTGATGCGATGAAACAGTTAGTTACATCTATTAAAAACAATTTTACCTTTGATCGTTTGATTGTCATTTTTGGTGTGATGAAAGATAAAGCTATATCTGAAATGCTAAAAGAAATTCTTCCAATCACTGATATTGTTATTGTTACAGAACCTGAACAAAAACGATCAGCAAAAAAGAAGGATATTGCTAATCATATTTCAAAAATCGATGATTCAAAACAGATGATAGCAACTAATTCAGTATCCGATGCATATTATCAAGCACTCGAAATTGCGACAAAAAAGGATTTGATTGTTGGCACCGGTTCTCTTTTTACGGTTGGTGAGTTATTGCAAATAGATTCTCAGAAATAAGACGGATGTAAAGAAATATTTTTTTCAAATGGTTCATATATTAGAAACCATATTTATGGGGTTGTGACAACACATAGCATACACATAAGAGAAATTCATTCGCTTGAAGAAGCACATCAAGCCATTAAAAAGATTGAAAGTGACCCAAATAGCATTCCAATAATGAGTCCTAAAATGGTACACAGAGTCATACAAATTGATAACGTGGTATTACAAGATGCGATCATTATCAAACAGGACATGCTTTCAATTGGAGGGGAAGTAGCAGTCCCCAAAAATACTTTTGAATTACATCAAGAAAAAGCAAGTATCCTTTTAAGCGGAACCTTGCATCAACATCGGTTATTGATCACTAAATTAAAACGGCATTATTCTCGTATTAAAAAAATTGCGTTTGAATTAGAAAAGATAGTGGATTCGATAACATGACACGTTTAAAAATTGGTAAACACACGTTTGATTCATCACAAAAAACTTTTGTTATGGGTGTGTTAAATGTAACTCCGGATTCATTTTCAGATGGAGGTAAATTTAATACTGAAAAAGAAGCGGTCTCTTATGCTAAACAATTAGTAAAATATGGTGCAGATATCATAGATATCGGTGGAGAATCAACTCGTCCGGGAGCAAAAGCAGTGAATGCAACTGATGAATTAAAAAGAGTTTTACCCGTAATAGAACAAGTGGTGGATGAGATTGATGTTCCTCTTTCGATAGATACCTATAAATCTCGTGTTGCTGAAAAAGCAATTGATGCTGGAGCAGTACTTGTTAATGATATCACTGCGATGCAAGGTGATCCCCGTATGGTTAATGTCATTGCAAATCATAACGTGCATGTGTGTTTAATGCATATGAAAGGGAATCCTCAAACTATGCAGTTAAGCCCAGAATATGATGATCTTATTCATGAGATCCGATTGTTTTTGAAAGAAAGAGCTGAATATGCACAGTTTCATGAGATTCAAAAAGATCATATTTTGTTTGATCCTGGAATTGGTTTTGGAAAACGAACCGGCAGGGGCGTTGAAGATAATTGTGATATCTTACATCATTTATCATTATTAAAAAAAGATGGTTATCCTGTTTTGATCGGTACAAGTCGGAAAACATTTATTGGAAATATCAGTGGTGGAACTAACCTGCTTCCACCTCAAAATCGATTAGAAGGAAGTTTAGCCTCGGCTTGTATCGCAGCGTATAACGGTGCAGATATAATTCGAGTACATGATGTAAAAGAAACCAGAAGAGCATTAGATGTCATTGATTGCATTCTGGGAAAATCAACAAAGGTAAAAAATGAACATGTTCGTAGAGTTCAGTAATGAATTATGATAAAAAGGAAACAGTCAAAACCAGAACTTATTGCTTCCTATAGCTTACAAGCAGTATTAATCGCAACTTTTCTTATTGCATTGTGGAAACAAGAATGGATATGGGTTATTGGTTGTTTTGTTGCTGTTTTTATTGGTTTTATTCCATCTTTGATTCATAAGAACATCAATATTTTATTACCCTGGCAGATTGAACTGTTAATTGCCACAGTTGCAACACTTAACATGGTTGGGGTGTTGCTTAATGCATATTATATTATACCTGGTTTTGGAGAAATTACTCAATTCTTTACTTCTGTTCTCGTTGCGTTTTTAGCCTTTGCAGTAATCTATATTCTCCATGTGTACTGGGATGGATTGATCATGGATAAATATGCCATGGCATTTGTGGTGGTCTTAGGTACTATGGCCAGTGGAGTTATTCTTGAGTTTGTGAAATGGTTTAAACTATTTGGTACCACACAAACCTCTGTAGAAGGTGTGCTTACTAGTCTTTTTATTTCAACTTTAAGCGGCATTTTGATTGCTTTAATAGGGGTTAATCTAATTAAACGTGGAGAATTTGATGAACTTACAGAGGATCTAGGGAAACAATTTGATTCTATCATGAAGCAGCGTAAGAAAAAGAAATGAAGTTATTCAAAAAGGATGAATAAATTAATATTCAACGAAAGAAGCTGAAAGTATTTGTTTCATTTTTGTTGTGTAGCATCATGATTTTATTATTTTTTTATATCCATCTAATAAACGATTTTAATCAGGATATTAAATCATTTTTAGATACCTTTAGAAAAAAAGAAAAGAAAAAATGATGATTATTTGATATTTACTTTTTTAGATTTTTGTTTCGGTGTTGGTTTTTTCTTTGGTAGCGTCACCTTTAAGATGCCATCATTCATTTCCGCAATCACATCATCGGTTTTTACTTCATCAGGCATGTCAAAGCATCGGTAAAATGATGAAGTAGCTCGTTCTTTTCGAAGCCAGTTTTTTCCTTTTTCATCAGAAGTTTGCTCATGTTCAGCTGAAAGTTCGATACCATATGGTGTTACTTCAAGATTAATGTCTTCCTTGTTGACACCTGGCAATTCAACGTTCATCTCGTATCTATCACCATGATCTGCGACGTCTACTGCGGGAGTTCTATTCCATTCAGTTAAATTTGAGGTGTAACTATCTTGTGGATTCCAAAAGAGTTGTTCGAAATCATTGCGTAGTTGATCAAACCAGTGATCCATTTCTGAGAGGAAATAATCTGGTTTTCGTTCTACGATATCATCTTTTCCACTTCGATTTCTTGGGGTTATTTCATCTTTCTTTTTTCGTCCGATTCTCATGTTTTTTGTTCACCTCCAAACATCCTACATTATAATGATAGATAAAAACTACTATAAAAATCTTTCTATTTTTTAAATTAATGATTTCAGCCCAAAATATAATAATAAAAAATACACGGGATCACAACAAAATCAAACTAATCGCCATAATCCCCATACCCAAAACAAAACCAGTCATCACTACATGACCATGCCCATAATTATGGGCCATCGGCAACAATTCATCAACTGAAATGTAAACCATGATCCCTGCAACAAATGCAAGCATCGAACTCAACAATGCCGGTGTTAGAAAAGGCATGAGTAACACAAAACCAATAATAGCACCCACTGGCTCAGCAACGCCCGACAAAAACGAATATACAAATGCTTTTTTCCGATTATTTGTCGCAAAAAAAATAGGCATGGAAACAGAGATACCTTCAGGAATATTATGAATTGCAATAGCAAGAGCAATAAGCATACCAAGCCGAATATCACCTAACGCCGTCCCAAATGTGGCTAGTCCCTCAGGAAAATTATGAATTGCAATGGCAAGTGCTGTGAACACACCAGTTCTCATCAACTCAGGATTACTCCCTGCAGACTCTTTTGTAATAGCTGTAAAATGATGTGGATTAATCTCATTTGGAATGAGAATATCGACAATACCAATAGCCAAGATACCAACAAAAAACGCAATACTCCCCATCACATTACCAATATGATCAATTGCATTTGGTAAGAGTTCACCAAACGAAACATAAATCATTACTCCCGCAGAAAAACCAAGTGCTAACGATAAATACACTGTTTTCGGATGTCTAATAAAAAACGCAATAGCACTACCAATACCTGTTGATAACCCTGCAAAAATGGTAAGTAACAAAGCAGTTTGAACAACATCAAGCGATAACATGAAACATATCTCAATATAGATGACGGTTTAAAAAAGTATCAAAAAAAGAAAGGGAAAAAATCATTTCTTAGTACGCATCATCCAAGATACACAAAACATCCTTAGAATCTAATTTTTTAACAGATCCAAGTAATGTTGCTTTTTCAGCAATTACAGGAAGTTTTTCCTCTTTAACACCAACTTCAGATAATCTTATTGGCATTCCCAGAAACTCAAAAAAAAATCCTTAGTTTTATCAATACCTTTCATCGCAAGTACCTTAGAATCTTTTTCTTTGCAACCCCACACATTTTTTGCATACATTTCAAACAACAATCTAGTGTCATCGTCAAGTACCCC
>JAGXLH010000001.1 GCA_018334795.1 Thermoplasmatota archaeon | reverse complement strand
GGCATATTCTGAGTTCTATTTCACTGATGTATACTGGCCAGCTTTTCAAAAGAGAGATTTTCTAAAAGCAATTAACTCATATCAACAACGAAAACGACGATATGGTAATTAATCAACAATAAAAAATACTATTTTTTGTGTTGTTCATTTTCAATTTCAGCAGCAATTTCAGAAAGCTTGGCGAACTGGGAATGAAAAAACCATGAAATACCACCAAATCCAACGAAAAGTAGGCCTAATGCAAAATACGATCCAGGTTCCAATAATATATTGATTTCAAGTATGAACTCAACTAGAGATATTAAAAATAAGATAAAACCAAGAAAAAAACAAGTTTTTGAAAGGAGTCCTGTATGAAAATCATATTTCGCTGAAAAATGTTTTTCTTTAATCATGATACGAATGATGACTCCTTAAATTAATAGTATTTTTTATTATTTATGCATTATCTCCGCTTGACATGCCCAATGCATTTTGAACCTTGCTTTGCAATTCATTAATTTTTTCACGTGTCTGACCTTCCTGTTTATGCAAAGAATTCCTTCTAATGTCAAGTGATTCCTTATTTTCAGTTAATTCTTCAACTATTTTCTTTTTTCCATCTGATTTGATTAATACCGAACCAACGCTTTTGAAGATAGGGGTTTTGTCAGTAGCATTCTCTAGTTCTTCTAATGCTTCTTCGATTTCCTTTAATCGTTGATCCACTTGAACGCGTTGTTGTTGAATGACTTGCAATTGATTTTGTAATTGTTGAAGTCTACCCATTTGATCTTGAACTTGTTGAGACATTTCTCCTTTAGCCATAATACTTTCACCTAAGCGTTAGCCATAATAATCCAAAGGGTTTTTAAATGTATTGAACAGCATGATGATGCTCTTAAATAATAAAATTGATGCTTAAATATGCTTACTTTTGTGTAGCACACATAAAAAATAAAAAGATGTAAATAATAAATAATATTCCTTAAAATTATCTAATGAAAAACATTATATAGAGTAATATAAATATACAGAGTTATCACAATCTTATTGTTCATTTGGGGGAACCTCAAAGTATGAATAAAAATGACAAATTAATTATTATTTTAGGTCTTGTAATATTGGGTGTAGCAATCGTTGGAATATCCACTTTTGATACTAGTCAAGTAACGTCTAGAACTCCAACGACCGATGACATCGTTACCTTTACTGGTACATTCAAGGACACACTTCCATCCGCTATCAAAGTATCAGATGAAAATCCATATTTTGCACTTATGGCAACCCCACTAGCGGTTCATTATACTGATGATGCAAAACAACATATCGTCCCATTATTTATTGAAAACTTTGAAGATCCTTCAAGAGCAGTTACTAGAGCAGAATCAATGATTGGCATGCCAGCTGATCTCACCATTGGCTGTTCTCAAACAAAAACTGTGACAGATATATCATTGGAACTTGCTGAGACTTATTGGAAACAAAGTGAAGCTGCCCTTGTTATAGAAAATAATCAAACTGGGTATAATCTTGGTGTCGCAGCAACACCTATTGCTACGTATTTACGAATTCCAATTATTGTTACTGATGAAATGGATCAAGATGTACAATCAACATTAAAAAAATTAGATACAAATTACATTTTTACTTGTGGTGATATTGGTGGATATGGAAAACAAATAATCAATCTTGAATCGCCAGAAGATATATTAGATCTTACCAGATTAATTGTAAAACATCGTTTTCAAAACATTGAGTACATTACACTTACCAATCCATCTGATATCCTTGAACCAAAAGTTATTAATTCTACTAAATATCATTTTGAAGGAAGTCTTAGTTCAAATTCTTTTACACCAACAAATATAGTTAATATGCCTATTGGCGCTCCCTTTCAAGTATCACATGAATTTGATATACCTAAGGATTATACGTATTCAAGAGTAACCATTCATACTGAAAATCTGGTTGATGAAGATATTGATGAAACCGGTAGTCAACTCCAATCCATGTTCTATGATCCAGATGGAACCAATTTAGGTCTAACCTTTACGGTGGGAGGCATACCAAAACGAGATTCATCTGGAAATATTGTTTCTGATCAAATCACATGGGAAACAACTATTTATGATAAACCTGGAACATATTCTTTGAATCTATTTGGACAATATCTCACATCTAAAGAAGGTGATTATGAAGTTGATATCACCGTTGATCATATGGAAAGTGCAATTTATCCAAATATGCCTGGACTTTCTTCAATAGCTCCTTATTTAACCGCATATCATAAAGGAATTCTTTTTGCAAATCCAGATTTTACTTTTGTAGGTGATGAACAAATTGTTGAAAATCCAAATCCTGGAGTTGTGTTCCCTGCATCAAATCCCGAGTTGATTGATGAATCTAATGAACATACCTTTAGAATCCATGAATCAATAAATGAACTTCTTGCATCAATTCGACAACTCAATATTACAACTGAAGATGACCTTGAATTTTTGAAACAGTCCTATGATAAAAATCCGGTGTACATCACCTTAGTCGGTGATGCACGGATGATCCCACAATATTATTATTACGATACACCAGATGCATGTACCATTCAATACGGATGGGATGTAGCCAGTGATTTCATTTATGGAAATATAGATCCAGTACCTCGGGATGATAAACTATCCATTCATCCAAAGGATAAATTTTTATCAACTTATGATGAAAAATATCCTCATCAAGAAAACATTGTAGGAAGGATTACTGGTTGGGATGCTCAAGATGCAAGTGCACTTGTGGCACGAACAGTTTTTTATGAACACGTGGTAGAATCTCTTGATGACTGGAAGAATACTGCGGTTGTTCAAACTGGGAGTGGAACTGATTTTCAACGAGTGCCTGGGATTGATTTTTTAAGAAAAATACTTGGAGCTCATGATTTAACATTTAAGTGGCCAACTGGTGAAGCTCATTTCCAAAATCTAATTATCCAAGAACATTTAGAACCTGGAGATTTCAATATCATTTCAACTGAAAATGCTAAATCAATGAGAAAAGGATTATCTGATGAAGTCATCAATGAAATTAATCGATTAGGCGTTTTAAACTTTTTATTATTCCCAAAACCAAGAGCAAAATTAATTGTTGGAGCTGATGATATCACGGGTGGAGAAGATCAAATGAATAGTAATTATATATTCTCATTTGGTCACGGTCAACCAATGGGCTATTCCCATGGAGACGTGCAAACGAATTCAATAGGATCTCGTCCAGTTATCGTTCGAAATCTTATTAACCGATTTTTCTTTGCTATTGCTCCGCAGTTGTCATCAGGGCTTGGAAATGTCGGTGGATATAACGTAAGATATGTTGAAAATATGGATATGGGTCCCTCTGTTGTATTCGTTGAGAGTTGTTATATTGGTCGTATTGATGGATTTCCTGCAAAAAGTACGACAAGTCAAGCATATTTACATGCGGGAGTAAATTCATTTATTGCGTCATCTAGAGGTTCCCCAGGTCCAGGTTATCTTGATGCTCGTGCAAGACCAAAGGGATTAGGCTTAATTGAATTATGGAAAACCACAAGAAACCCAGATTTACAAGAGCCTCATTTCTCAGGATTAATCGCGTCAGATATGTTTACGGATTTGACTAAGGACGATGTAGATGTTGGAACTGCGTTTCGTAATGCTAGAAATCAATTCATGGATGATGCTGATTCAGAGTTTTTCTGGACGCCACCATTATCATTACAACTTAACACTCAACAAGATTTAGATTTTCTTTTAGATAACATGAGATCTTCTTCCAATGGTGATCTTACTCGTATGGAAAAGAAATATACGTGTCAGTTAGAATATAATGTGTTTGGGGATCCTGCTTTTAATCCGTATGAACCAGCGAATCAATTTTCTTAATCATTTTTTTGTTACTCTTTTTTCCTACCATTCATAACTTTTAAATAAATAATAGATTATAATATTATTAGTGATTGTGAACCGTTATGAAAAACCGGCAAAAACTTTTCAATAGTGTATTAAGCCTTGTTCTTGTTATCTCCTCACTTGGATTTGCCACGTTTGCAGGATTAGCTGAACAAAATGAAAATATAGCACCAGTGTTTACTGATCCGATTCCTTCAGTTATCAGTGCAACAAGACCAACAGCAGTTACCGTTTCAGATGCAAATCCCTTTTACGCACTTCTTGCAACCCCATTAGCTGTTCATTATGATGCTAGCGGCCAACAAAATGTGATACCTTTTTATGTGAAAAATTTCACCAATCCTTCGTCTACTATTCTGAGAACAGAGGGAGAACTAGGAATTCTTACGGATTTAGTGATTGGAAATGTGTTCTCTGCAAAAGATGCATCATTATTTGTTGCTGAAACATTTTGGGAAACAAGTCCAACAGTTATGATAATCAAACAAGATCAACAAGGCTATAATCTAGGAGTTTTAGCCACCCCAATTGCTTCGTATTTAAACATTCCAATTCTTATCACTTCTTCTTTTGATTCCGAAATTAAAAATGTGTTAACAGAATTAGAAACAAACAAAATATATGTTTGTGGAGATCTCAACATAGATCCCTCATTTAATGTTTCTACAAGCCTTCTTAACACCATGGAGGATATTCATCAAGAACTCATCATAGTTCATGAACAGACGTTTAACCAACCAATTGAATATCTAACCCTAGCAAATCCATTGGATGTAACCAAACCAACTGTTCTTGATTCAACTGAGTATTCTTATAGTGGAACTGTTGGATCAACTGCATTTTTACCATCTCAACTTATTGGTATGATAACCAAAGGAAATGCAGCAACTCATCCATTCACCATTCCATCGAATTATAAATATGCTCAAGTAAGTATTACCATTGAAAACAAAAATTCAGAATATGTAAGTGAGTTAGGAGATGAAATTGTTTTTCTAATGAAAAGTCCAGAAGGAATCAATTATCTGTATGATGGAACAATGGGCGGAATTCCTGTTCGAAATAATCAAGGAGATATCATTCAGGATCAAATTCATTTTGAAACCACGATTTATAATAAACCTGGTGAATACCAAGTTCAACTTTTTGGAAAATGGTTTGGAGCACAATCAGGATCCTATGATCTAGAAATCACTGTTGAAAAACTTGACAACCCGATAGTTCCATTGATGGATAAACTATCAATGATTGCTCCTTATTTAACCGCGTATCATCAAGGAATTATTCTTGCAAAACCAGAATATGCATTCGCTGCAGATGATGATGTTCTTAACAATGGTGAGCAATGCCCAGGGATTACGCAACCTGGATCTAATCCGCAATTAATTGAAACGGCCAACCAGCACACATTACAAATCCATGAAGAAGTAAATCAACTGTTAGCAATACTTGCAGATATACCTATAAGTTCCCTTCAGCAACTACGAAATCATTACAAAAAAAATCCAATTAACATAGCAATCACTGCCGATCCTACCATGATACCCATGTATTACTACAAAAACCCTGATGGAATGCCAGATAACAATGCGGCATATATGAGCGGTTTTGCGCTTCCCAGTGATTTCATTTATGCAGATATCGATCCTAAACCAGATGACATTGAAAATAATTCTTATAGTTACTGGCCATACCAAGAAAACATCATAGGAAGAGTAACTGGGTATGATGTTCAGGATGCTAGTGCTCTGATCGCACGAACTGTGTTTTACGATACGTTACTAAAAGGATATGATGATTGGAAAGATAATGCATTAGTTTCAACAGGTTGTGGCCTTGAATTCCAAAACTTACCAGTACTCACTCGACTTAGCCATCTTTTGTATGGTGGTAGAGGAGAACCAACAAAATTCCCTACTGGTGAAAGCACATTTATTAACTTACGCCTTCAGGATACGTTAGAAACTGGTTTTATGGAGGTAAAGGGAACCTTTTTAGCAGCATCTCAACGAGAAGGATTTTCAAAAGAAGATATTGATCTCATCGAACAAACGGGACTTCTTAATAGAATCTTATTTCCAAGTAAAATGGTTTCATTTCTTTCTTCAGATACAAAAGTTACGGGAGCAGAAGACCATATCAACAGTAATCTCATATTTACGTTTGCTCACGGTTCATTTAATCTTTTCGAACACGGAGATATTCTTGTGGATGCACGGGGAATACCATTGATCTCCCCACTAGCCCGAATCTTTCCACCACTTGGAAGTGGATTGAATGCAAAAGGAGCATTTGACATCCGATCAGTACATGATATGGAATACGGGCCATCAGTTATGTTTGTGGTAAGTTGTATCACTGGAAGAACAGATGGATTAGAACCAGAAAACACTATTTCACAAACATTTCTTCATGCTGGAATAAATGCTTATGTTGGAGCAACTCGGGTTACTGCAGATCCAGGATATCTAGATCCACGACCATTTCCAGGTGGATGGGGAATTGGAACCTTAGGCTTATTAAAAGCAACCTTTAACTATTTGGTTAAAAATGAGTATCCTGATTTTCATTTTGGTGCCGTTCTCGGAGAAGATTTCATTATTAGTCTCATTCGTGATGATTCAACAACCGGTAGGGCCTTAAGAGATGCAAAAAACCAATATCTTCCTAAAGATGCAAATTCCACGTTTTACTGGACACCACCACTTATGAGTTCAGCAATACCCGACTTCATCGAACCGTCATCACAAAATCAAGAACCACAACCTCAGATTTTTGAAGAAACCCGTGCACTAGCCAAAAAATACGTCGCAGTCCATGAATTCACTCTTTACGGCGATCCAGCATTCAATCCATATCAACCACTAAACTAAAAAAAATAATAAAAAATGAGTAAAACTATTTTTACTCATCTGTTTTTTCTTCACTAGATTCAGATCCTTCAGATTCAACAGAAGATTCATCAGACGCTTCATCTTCACTATCAGGTTCACAAAATCCCTCATCCTCATTTTCATCAGAGGATTCAACCATCTTTGCCACCGATACAACCGAATCACCCTCGTTCAACCGCATCACTCTAACACCCATCGTATTACGACCCTGTCTGCGAATATCTTTAACAGGAATACGAACCACCATACCATCCCTACTGGTCAACATAATCTCATCTTCATCTGTAAGTTCACGAACAAAGATTACATGACCATTTCGTTCATTGGTAATAATCGTGCGCACTCCCTTACCACCACGATGGGTTTTTCGATACTCTGAAATAAGAGTACGTTTCCCAAAACCATTCTCGGTAATGGTCAACAAGTCACCCTCCTCACCAACAATTGCTACAGAAACAACATAATCCTTAGGATTCAAACGAACCCCGATCACACCACGAGTAACTCGTCCCATCGGTCGCACCTCAGTTTCATCAAACCGACAAGCTTGACCTTTAGCTGTTGCAAGCATGATTGTTTGTGATCCATCAGATAAACGAGTACCAACAAGTTCATCATCATCTTCTAATTTCACTGCCCTAATACCATTCACTCGCACATTCTGATAGGCAGAAAGCACTGTTTTCTTAATCAGTCCTTTCTTTGTTGAAAACACTAAGAAATGATCATCATCAAACTCATGAATTGGAATAGCGGTTTGCACGAATTCATCTTTATCAAGCCGTGGTAACAAATTCACAATAGCTTTACCTTTAGAATGGCGGCTACCTTCAGGAATCTTATATCCTTTCAACCAAAATGCTTTTCCATGATTCGTAAAAAACATGATGTAATCGTGAGTAGAGGTCATAAACGAATCCACGACCACATCTTCCTCCTTGGTTTTCATTCCAATAAGTCCTTTACCACCACGATGCTGCACCCGATATGTATCACAAGAAATCCGTTTAATATACCCACTATCAGTAATGGTTACAATCACATCTTGCACTGGAATAAGATCTTCAGTTTCAACCGTAATCTCTCCTTCAACAATATCAGATCTTCGTTCATCACCAAAAGTGTCCTTCATCTCTAAAAGTTCACGTTTGATTTCATCAAGGATATGTTGTTTATCACTCAATAATAAGTCTAATTGTTCGATTAATGCGTTTACCTCTTCATATTCAGATTTAACTGACTCAATTTCAAGACCGGTTAACTTCTGCAATCTCATATCAAGAATCGCTTTCGCTTGTTTTTCAGACAATTCAAATTCTTCCATCAACCCCGTTTTTGCTTCATCAGCATCCTTACTATTCCGAATAAGTGCAATCACTGCATCAATATGATCTAAGGCTATCATTAATCCTTCAAGAATATGCATTCTTGCTTTCGCTTTATTTAATTCATAAATCGTTTTACGAGTGATTACTTCCACCCGATAATCCACATAATGCTGCAATAAATCCCTTAATCCTAAAAATTTAGGTTCACCATCAACCAATGCTAAATTATTAATGCCAAAAGTAGTCTGAAGCTGAGTATGCCGAAACAACAGATTCAACACCACATCCTCAATTGCATCACGTTTCAATTCAATAACAATCCGCATACCATTCCGATCACTTTCATCACGAAGATCAGAAATACCCTCAAGCCGTTTCTGTTTCACCAGTTCAGCAATATGCTGCAATAACTTCGATTTGTTCACCTGATACGGAATCTCAGTAACGATGATTCTTTTTCTCTTATCTTTTTCTTCAACATGAGTCCGCGCTCGAAGCTTAATCAATCCTTTACCAGAAGTATACGCTTGTAAAATACCACCTTTACCATAAATAATACCACCCGTTGGAAAATCCGGTCCACTAATAACCTCCATCAAATCAGGAATCGAACAATATGGATCATCAATAATCCTAACTATTCCATCAACGACTTCATTTAGATTATGCGGTGGCATATTCGTTGCCATCCCAACCGCAATACCTGACGATCCATTAATCAGTAAATTCGGAAGTTTAGCAGGTAACACCACAGGTTCCTGAAGTGAACCATCAAAATTATCTGCCCAATCCACCGTTTCTTTTTTAATATCTTCAAGCATCAACTGAGAAATCTTAGCTAATCTTGCCTCGGTATAACGCATAGCTGCAGCGGAATCACCATCAACACTCCCAAAATTACCCTGACCATCAACTAACTGATAGCGTAACGAAAAATCTTGAGCCATCCTTACCATGGTGTCATAAACAGACTGATCACCATGAGGATGGTATTTACCCAAAGCTTCACCAACAACACGAGCAGATTTCTTGTGAGATTTATTATATGTAAGTCCCATGTCATGCATTGCATATAAAACTCTTCGATGTACTGGTTTCAAACCATCACGAACATCAGGAAGCGCCCGACTCATAATCACACTCATCGAATAATCAATGAATGCTCGTTTCATCTCAGATTCAATAGCACGATTCCGTTGTTTATTCACATTTTCATCAGTCATACAATTACCACCACATTAGATATCAAGATTCTCCACATCCTTCGCATGATTTTCAATAAACTCACGACGAGGCTCAACCTTTTCCCCCATCAAAATAGTAAACAATTCATCAGCTTCAACTGCATCATCAACGGTCACTTGTACCGTTAACCGATACTCAGGATCCATAGTCGTATCCCATAATTGATCAGCATTCATCTCACCAAGACCCTTATATCGTTGAACGCCCACACCAGTTACACCCATATCATTCACTACATTAATCCTTGCTCGTTCAGAATACACATACTCCACGCGCTTACCCTTTTTTAACTTATACAATGGAGGCTGAGCAATATACAAATATCCCTCTTCAACAAGTTCTCGCATATACCGATAAAAAAAGGTCAACAACAACGTTCTAATATGTTCACCATCAACATCTGCATCAGTCATGATAATTATCTTATGATACCTAGCTTTAGAAATATCAAATTCTTCACCAATGCCCGTTCCAATAGCAGTGATCAATGCAAGAATCTCTTTATTCTTTAAGATTTTATCCATCCGCGCTTTTTCAACATTCAAAATCTTACCGCGCAATGGTAAAATCGCCTGAAAATCCTTATCTCTACCTTGCTTTGCACTGTTATGGACAAATACCCCACTTGCAAGAGCAAAATTATGTGTCCTTGGCACTTCTATATCATAAACATCCATTCTTTCACGAATTTGGATGATATCTTTAATATTATGATTATAATGTTCAACAGCATCTTGGGCTGCTAACACATCCCCTGAAAAAAACCGATTAACAAACGTATCAAATTTAAGTAACGTGTTATCTTTTCTTTCGTTTCTCAGTAAATCATATGATTTTACATCAATTTTTTTACATTGAACAAAGATGTCATGGAGGGCTTTGACTGTTTTTTTATAATAAGTTTTATTGTATGCTATCTTTCTTTTCTTCTTGAATTCATCAGTCCATTGTGATTTAGTTTTCTGTCTTCTCCACTCCAACAGTTCAGGATTTTCCCATTGTTTTTTAGCTATCTTGGATAACTGTTTTTTTAATTCAGGATTATGTGCAAAAACTGATTTTATTCGTTTCGATTGTTTTTCACGATTCTTTGGATTATTCCAGTATTGTCGCTGTTCATTGTAAAGTCGTTTTTTCGTCTGTTTTTGATATTCTTTATCACTATAATAGAATTCCAAGAATTTCTGTCTCATGAATGCTTTATACTCGGGATTTTCCCACTGTTTTTTAGCCTGTTTGCTCAGGATACTCCGGGTTTTAGGGTCTTTCATTCTCCGACTCATCATCGTTCTAAATCCTTCATCTTTCCTGAGTTTTCTACATTTCTCAAATACCTGAGGTCTATGTAATGTCTTATGGGCCATTTCTCTATGAAGTTGCAAATGTTCTTCTTTATTCATTCTTGTAATATTAGTTGGATCATTGTTATTCTTATCAAAGTCTATATGATGTCGATGAGAACCAAGAGAAGAAGAATATACACCATGATCGATGTTCCAATCGTCTGATAACATATGAGTGAATATCCAACGAGTTAATGAAGTATCATACACCAATTCATAATCTTTTATTGTAATATACTTTCCAATTTTGGATCGTTGTTTTCTCAAAGGCATAAGCGAGTCTTTTGATGTAAGATATTTTGCTTGTTTATATGATCCATCTCGTAACATGAATAAATGATCCGGAGTACAAGTGATTTCTTCATCATTATCTAAAATAATCTTGACAACTTCAACATCTATTTTTGTTTTCCGAGGATTCTTAATTTCCTCAACACCGATAGTTCCATTATTCCTTATAGTATAGCAAAAATGTCTTTTACCCTGCTTTTGTTCGTTAATTAATTCTTTAAATGAAACATTCCGGTTATCGACCAATGCAACTTTAGTATCTCCAGAAAAACAACCACCCGCACTATCACCCTCAACGATATACAATTCAGTTTTACTAGGATCACGGCTCGAACAATCAGCTAGTTTACCTGGAAGTGCGGATGATTCAAGCAGCCCCTTCCGCCGTGTTAACTCTCGAGCTTTACGAGCAGCAGCTCGTGCACGACTAGCCATCATACCTTTACTAACAATAATTTTTGCAACAGTCGGGTTTTCTTCAAAGAACTCACTAAGTTTCTCATTAGTTAAGCGTTCTACAATACCTCGTACTTCAGAATTACCAAGTTTGGTTTTTGTTTGCCCTTCAAACTGAGGACTTTTCACCTTACAAGAAATAACTGTTGTTATTCCTTCACGGCAATCCTCGCCTCGTAAACTAAAATCATCACTACCAAACAACTTATTTTTCTTCCCATAATCATTTAACACTCGAGTTAGCGCAGATTTAAAACCTGAAAGATGCGTTCCACCTTCATGCGTATTGATATTGTTTGCAAAAGTGAAAATATTTTCAGTAAATCCTTCGGTATATTGGATAGAAATTTCTACCTCAACATCATCCCGTTCAGCACTTACATAAATAGGATCTGAATGAAGCGGATTTTTATTCCGATTAATATACCGAACGAATTCTTTGATACCACCATCATATTTAAAAGAAGATTCTTTTCCATCTCGTTCATCTAGTATATTTATCCGAAGGCCACCATTGAGAAATGCAAGCTCCTTCAATCGAGATTCAATAGTTGAAAAATTATACGACGTTGTCTCAAAAATCTCAGGATCAGGTTGAAACGTAATAGACGTTCCTGTTTCATCAGTTTCCCCTATTTCCTTTAGTGGAGTTTTAGTTGCTCCATGATCATATTGCTGATGATATTTAATCCCATTTCGACACACCGTTACCTCTAACCACGAAGATAATGCATTAACAACAGAAACACCAACACCATGAAGTCCCCCAGATACCTTATAGGTATCCCGATCGAATTTCCCTCCGGCATGAAGTGTGGTCATTACTAGTTCAACACCGGTCTTTTTATATTTTTCATGAACCGTAACTGGAATTCCTCGACCGTTATCTGAAACGGTTACCGATCCATCCTTATTTAACTTAACATCAACTTTGGTACAATAACCTGCAAGAGCTTCATCAATTGAATTGTCAACTACTTCATACACTAAATGATGTAGCCCTCGCTCATCAGTACTACCTATATACATTGCAGGGTTTTGTTTAACTGCTTTTAACCCTTCAAGTACTTTGATAGATGAGGTTTCATACCCGCCATTCTTATTTTCCTTTTCAGCGCTCATACTCAATCACTTCACAATAAAATAATCAATAATTATCACAGTACATTTACTCAATTTTCATATCGATTTTGGTTCCTTTTTTCATCCCATCTCAATAAGGGTACAATTTATTAAAGAGCATATCAATTCTCTCCTAATAAACATTACTATTAGCATGTGGAGATGTAAGGAGAATAACTGCATTTATCTTTTAAAAAAAAAATTGTAAAAGAAATGGAAATTTTTAATAGCATAATCCCGTTTCATAATATGGGTAAATGGGTACCGAAAAAAAATTACAATTCAGAAGAGAAAAGGGTGAGCTTACTATTCACCATCATACTACAGCTTCCAATGTAATCTAAAGTATGTTAATAGTGCATAACTCATCCTTTTTCATACATCTTCAAAGTGAGAGATGAATTAGTTGTTATCTGCCCATTTTCCTATAGAAAAAGGGTTTCATGATGATATGATTATTTCAGCAGATTTACATCTTCATTCACCTTACACCAAACGATTGGATACACCAATATCACTACAACAATTCTCCTTAAACGCGAAATTAAAAGGTATTCAACTTTTAGGAACTGGAGATTGTTTACATCCACGATGGATGCAAGAAATTCAACAATTAACAGAGGTTGATTCCGGAACTTACCAATATGAAGATACACGATTTGTTCTTACCGCTGAAATTGAAACAAAAGATCACATTCATCATCTCGTTTTATTTCCTGATGCTACTGCAACCACTGAATTCCGTGAGCGTATCAAACCTTATGCACCTGATATTTCAAAACATGGCCGACCAAAAATTGAATTAATGAGTGCCGATGCTGCAGAACATGCCGTTGAGGTTGGAGCTTTAATTGGCCCAGCTCATCTTTTCGATACTTTTTCAGGAGCATATACAAAATACGATTCCATCCAAGATTGCTACCAGCATATGACTCCCTCCATTCATTTTATAGAATTGGGACTAGCATCGAATACGTACTTAGCTGATAAAATCAATGAATTGCATAAGTTTACATTTCTTTCTAATTCAGATACTCATAATCCCCACCCAATACGGTTAGCAAGAGAATTCACCCAGTTTAAAGTGAAAAAACCAACGTTTAATGAATTAGCATTTGCAATCAAACGACAAAATGGAAACAAACCGGTATTAAACGTTGGTATTCCCCCGGAAGAAGGTAAATATTTTGATACTGCTTGTAAAAAATGTCATATGAGGTATTCTTTTTATCAAGCTTCAGAACAACAATGGAAATGTTCCTGTGGTGGTAGAATAAAACAAGGAGTTACAGATGTAATTGATAAAAAATCATCCTATCGACCATCTCAACATCCTATTCACCGGCCACAATATGCTTCATTTTTACCACTGCATGAGATCATCACCCGTGTATATCATGAACAAAATCCATTTACTAACCGGGTAAACGAAGAGTGGCATAAACTGATTAATATTTTTGGAAATGAAATCAATACTTTACTATCAACTCCTACTGAAGACCTTTCAAAAATCGGTCCAGCTGCACTTGCAGAAGCAATTCATTCATTTCGTAATGCGACCGTTCATTTTCATCCTGGCGGTGGAGGAAATTATGGTTCTGTCACTATTCCATGGGAAGAACCACAGTTAAAAATAGGATTATCTTCAAAAAAAGAAACATAAATAGTGTTTATGAAAAAGGATAGAATACTAACTAAAATATTGACATTGTGAATGTGATTAAATCTGGTGCTGAAGCAGGCTAATCACATGTAAAATGTGAAAAATTTGGCTTCATAAATATCTGATGAACAAATACTATACTAACTAGTATTGCGGATCAGAAATGCAGATTTACAAACATAAAAATAATAACTGTGAGGATTAGCAGATGGATAAAGATGAAGCAAAACGAAAAATAAAACAGATTCTAATGAAAAACAAAGAAAACCCTGTTCAACAAGTGGTTGATTTCCTTCAATCAAATTTTGAAGTGTATTCATGGGTAGGTATCTATATGGTCAAAGATAACTATTTACATTTAGGGGCCTGGAGAGGAGATCAGGCGACAGAACATACAAAAATCCCTATTGGAAAAGGTATCTGTGGTGCAGCTGCAAAAACCGGTAAAACCGAAATCGTTTCAGATGTACATGCAGATAACCGATATTTATCCTGTTTTATTTCAACACGATCTGAAATCGTCGTTCCAATAAAAAGAAATTCTAAAACGATTGGAGAAATCGATATTGATTCAGATACTAAAAATGCGTTCACCAAAGAAGATGATCTATTTTTAAAAGAAATTGCAGATATGCTATCAGAGCATATCCACAATCAGTAAACTACACCCTTTTTTTCAGCACTCAAGATCGTCATCATCGCTAAAAAAAACATAACTATTTAATTCAGCTCAGAAAGGGTTCGCTCATCATGTAACCTAGTCAAACTCTTCACTAATTTTTAAACTTTCTGTTCAACCCATCACAGAAGCAATACCATTCATCCATTGCTCATACAGTTGAGATATTTCTACATCAATCAAGGTGATCTCATGACGGTTAAAACAAACATTTTTACCTTGTGTTACTCCAATACAAGCAAAGGGTGCATCAGAAGCATTCATGATTTTTTCAAATTCGGCTGTAAATTTTTTAGGAACGGTCACAATCCATCGAGTAGCTGTTTCAGAAAATAATAAAACATCTTCACGGTCACTACCTGGAACCTTTGCTAAATCAATGACCGATCCAATCTGATTTCCAATGGCCATTTCCGTGATACAAACCGCTAAACCACCTTCACTAATATCATGACATGAACTCAAAAGTTTTTTATCCATTACTGAAAGCAATCCATTCATACATTTTTTTAATAAACCACTATCTGTTCGTGGAACCTTTCCACCAGAAATCTTTCTTAAATGAAAATATTCCGATCCACTTAACTCTTCACTTGTTTTCTGACCAACAATATAGATCAGATCATCATTTTGTTTAAATGGAACGGTAACACTTTTTCGGATATCATCAATCAACCCAATCCCCATAATCTCAGGGGTCGGCGGAACAGAAGAGTTCACCGCTTCATTATAAAAACTGACATTCCCAGACATAAACGGAAGAGATAACTCAGAAGCAAGTTTTCCCATGCCCCGTAATGCTTCATAAAACTCACCCATCCGTTCAGGTTTTTCAGGATTTCCAAAATTCAAACAGTCCAGTAATGCATCAGGTTTTGCACCAACAGCAATAAGATTACGACATGCTTCATCAATAGCTGCACGAGCACCATGATAAGGATCATTTAACATAAAACGAGGATTCACATCTGCAGTCACTGCTAATCCTTTAAAAGAATCCTGCAATGGTTTTAACACCGTTGCATCACCATGAGTCTCCTGATTAATTCTTCCCTGTAATGGTTTTACCACGGTATGAGCTTGAACTTCATGATCATATTGACGAATCACCCATTCCTTAGATGCAATGTTTTCCTGTTGCAACAATGACAATAATGTATCAGTAAAATTTGGCAGATCATAAGAAGAAATAGAAACATTCTCATTGTTGATCGTTGGTAATTGATACGGTCGCTTTGTTTCATCATACACTGGTCCACCAGTGTAAAACTCAAGATCCATATCCAAAATCTTTTTTCCTTTGTAAAACACACGAGCAACTGGATCATCAATCACAGTTCCAACCACCACCGCATTCACATCCCACTGCTTACAAATATGAAGCACCCGGTCAACATCTTTTTGACTTACCACAAACATCATTCGTTCCTGACTTTCAGAAATCCACATCTCCCAAGGAGATAATCCTTCTTCTTTCAATGGAATATCATCCAAATGAATCTCTGCACCAAGACCTGCAGCATGCGCTAGTTCTCCTGCAACACAAGAAAGACCACCGCCACCAAAATCTTTCAATCCCTGTAATAATCCAAGGCGATTACACAATAAAGTAACATGAATCAATGGTTCCTTTGTGATTGGATCGCCTACTTGCACTGCACTTCTACTGGTCTTTTCACTATCATCAGTGAGTTCAGCTGAAGCAAATGTTACCCCATGGATACCATCTCGACCAGTTCGTCCTCCTACATAAATATACACATCACCACTTTGTTTAGCACTACTATGAATCATCTCCTCTTTTTTCATAATGCCAATGCTACCCACATTCACTAAGCAATTACTGGTATAGCCGGGATGAAAATATACTTGACCAGAAAGTGTTGGCACACCAATTCGATTCCCATAATCTCGAATACCATCAATTACGCCTTGAAATAAATACCGTGGATGTTTCACTCCTTTTGGCAACTCGTTTTGATCCATATGAAGTGAACCAAAAAACAAAGGATCAATATATGCTATTGGCTGCGCACCCATACATACGATATCACGAACGATACCACCAACACCTGTTGCAGCACCACCATATGGTTCAACGGCAGAAGGATGATTATGTGATTCCAATGCAGCACAATAATAATGATTATCATCAAATTTGACAACACCAGCATCCTCCCGAGCTAAAACTTTCTCCTCCGCAATCCCATATACATATTTTTTCAACGGAACTTTGGATGATTTATAACAACTATGTTCAGACCACGCCTGTCCAAGCGCTTCAAGTTCAATATCGGTTGGCAGTCGATTTCTCTCATCAAAATACGTTTTAATCCGTTTCATTTCAGATAAAGACAAAGCAAGTCCCATCTCCTCACTTAACGAAATAAGCTGATCATCAGAAAACTGTGAAATATCAATAACAGACACATTAGATAAACCTTGAAACTGATCAACCATGGTTTCTTTAATCATTATCAAACACACTCAAAATTACATCTTTTCAATACTAATATCATAATCATGAACCACTGGATTTGTCAACAATCGTTGACACATCTGCTCAGCAGAATTAAGCGCCTCTTTTTTACTTACACTGTCAAGTTGAATATCAAAAATTCTTAAGGTATTTACGTTTTTAACCTGATCAAATCCAAGTAAATGTAGTGCTTTTTTTGTGTTTTTTCCCTCAGGGTCACTCACTCCTTTTTTTAACCGAACCGTTACTCTAACATCAAACATAAGCATTCTCCACTGGATATTACGATGGCTAAATTAATCTATCGATTCATCTATCAATTCATTAGAAAACAAGTTTGTAATTTTTTCCCGAAATGATGCCAATGATGATTCATTACTAATCTTAATATCTGATTCATTTATTACTTGTTCAATACCCCATTTTATCTCCCGATTATCTCGTCGTTTGATAGATTGATCATCACTACTATCATCAGCTCTTCCTCTTTTTTTTGCACGTTGATGACGAATCTTATCTGAAGCAATAATTGCTACAAGACGAAACGAATCAGATAAATGTCTCCTAAAATAATTCACCTCAGATATACTACGAATACCATCAATAACTACAATTGATGAATCATTAACCTTTTCAATTGCTTCAACAGTTCTTTCTGCCCAGATCGTAGATCCATATTTTTCTCTCATGTCAGAAGCAACACTCCCAACAGTAGAAGCATTCATCGACAATTTTCTTTTCTTTACTTCATCCCAAATGAAATCACCCATACGAAAAACAGGAAATCCTTTTTCGTCGGCAAAAGATACTGCTTCAGTTTTTCCCGACCAAGGCATACCTGTGAACCCAAGTGTTTGCATACAGTTAGTCCACCTATTCAGTTATATAATTTTGAATTTCTAATAATAATCAATTTATATTTATATGATTATTAGGATGCAGAGGGAGCGATTCGAACGCTCGAAGACCTACGTCACAGGGTCCTAAGCCCTGCCCCTTTGACCACTCGGGTACCTCTGCAACATGTATTTCCTTGAGGTGATGATGAATCAATGCTAAAACCTTTTCGGAAAAAAACTATGCTAAATTCAAGTGATTCATCCATAAATTTGAGAAAATGGAAGAAAGGTATAAATATGACAGGCTCCTATAATGTAGTGGTTCAGTGAATCGTCAAAAAAGGTTACTGAATGTAATGTAGATGGGGGAGCGTGAATGATCACGCTACAAAAAAGAAAAAATCAACACCATCTAGGCATAGCCATGCTGTGAAAATATAGTGTTAGTAAACGCATGGTTATGACCGTGACAACTATTGCCTGACTGTAACCTTTAAATAGGACAATTCTATACCATCTAAACCCACAACTTAGGACCCAGACAATTCCGGTTGATCTAAGAGAATGGTGCTAATGCACCTCGATGACATGGATCGCTTCAGTGCTGGGTTACAATCTCTTAATGGGGATTTAAGAAAATCAAGACAGATTGTGCTGTTTGGCTCAATCTTGTTTGAGCACTCTTAAATCCGACGATCGACGTGTTTGGTGAAATTTATTCCACCACCAATTTACCATTTAGTTTAGTCTAAATACAAAACCAAATAATAGTGTGCACTTATGATTCCGGTTGATCCTGCCGGAGGTCACTGCTATTGGGATTCGATTAAGCCATGCGAGTCGAGAGGGTTCGGCCCTCGGCAGACTGCTCAGTAACACGTGGATAATCTGCCCTTAGGTGGAGCATAACCTCGGGAAACTGAGAATAATTCTCCATAGGTCTAGGATGCTGGAACGCGCCTAGACTCAAAGATTTATCGCCTAAGGATGAGTCTGCGGACTATCAGGTTGTAGTCAGGGTAAAGGCCTGACTAGCCTACGACGGATACGGGTTGTGAGAGCAATAACCCGGAGATGATATCTGAGACACGATATCGGGCCCTACGGGGCGCAGCAGGCGCGAAACCTTCACACTGTGCGAAAGCGCGATGAGGGGATCCCAAGTGCTTGCTCTTAGGAGTAAGCTGTTTTTCTGTTTAAATCGCAGGAAGAGTAAGGGCTGGGTAAGACGGGTGCCAGCCGCCGCGGTAATACCTGCAGCTCAAGTGGTGACCGCTATTATTGGGCCTAAAACGTCCGTAGCCGGCTGAGTAAATGCCTGGGTAAATCGTGTCGCTTAACGATACGAATTCCGGGTAGACTGCTTAGCTTGAGACTGGGAGAAGCTAGAGGTACTCCTGGGGTAGAGGTGAAATTCTGTAATCCTGGGGGGACCACCAGTGGCGAAAGCGTCTAGCTAGAACGGGTCTGACGGTGAGGGACGAAACCCTGGGGCGCGAACCGGATTAGATACCCGGGTAGTCCAGGGCGCAAACGCTGCTTGCTTGATGTTAGTTGGGCTCCGAGCTCGACTAGTGTCGGAGAGAAGTTGTTAAGCAAGCTGCCTGGGAAGTACGATCGCAAGATTGAAACTTAAAGGAATTGGCGGGGGAGCACAGCAACGGGAGGAGCGTGCGGTTTAATTGGATTCAACGCCGGAAAACTCACCGGAGGCGACGGTTACATGAAGGCCAGGCTGATGACCTTGCCTGATTTTCCGAGAGGTGGTGCATGGCCGCCGTCAGTTCGTACCGTAAGGCGTTCTGTTAAGTCAGATAACGAACGAGACCCTCATCCTTAATTGCTACTAATGACCTCGGTTGTTAGGCACATTAAGGAGACCGCTGACGATAAGTCAGAGGAAGGCGAGGGCAACGGTAGGTCAGTATGCCCTGAATCCTCCGGGCTACACGCGCGCTACAAAGGCCAGGACAATGGGTTTCGACACCGAAAGGTGGAGGTAATCCCGAAACCTGGTCATAGTTCGGATTGAGGGCTGAAACTCGCCCTCATGAAGCTGGATTCCGTAGTAATCGCGGATCAACATCCCGCGGTGAATATGCCCCTGCTCCTTGCACACACCGCCCGTCAAACCATGCGAGTTGGGTCCAAGTGAGGATGTAGTATTTTGCTGCGTTCAAACTTGGGCTTAGCAAGCGGGGTTAAGTCGTAACAAGGTATCCGTAGGGGAACCTGCGGATGGATCACCTCCTAAGAAAACAATATTGTTGGTGGAATAGACATTAGAAATACACGTCGATCAGGAAAAAATATATTAATTACAAATCATTATGTGCCGGTCCGCTTCATCGATTTTTTCGATGATTTTCTTGTTATGGGCCGGTAGATCAGCGGAAGATCGCCTGCTTTGCAAGCAGGAGGCCATGGGTTCAAATCCCATCCGGTCCACTTCCGAATAATCATTCGCAAAGTAGTGCTATCCATTTTTGTCATGAGAATGGATAGTGAAAACGTAGACATAGCAGCAAAAGAAGGTGCTGCAGTGATTGTCAATGATCGTTACCATCACGTTGTTGATGGTTTGCAAACGTAACCTGGACGAATATTGAGCCAGTTGCTACGCCATTTGGTGAATTGCTCGGCTCGAGTGCTGATGAAGGTCGTGCCAAGCCGCGATATTACTCCGTGTAGGCGCAAGGAGCCTTTGATACGGAGATTACCGAATTGGACATCCAATCGCTTCGGCGATACTCACATTAGTGAGGAGGAACCTGCCGGATTGAAGCATCTTAGTAGGCAGAGGAAAAGAAATCAATAGAGAATTGGGTTAGTAAAGGCGATCGAACGCCCATGAGGGCAAACCGAATCCCATAGCGAAGAGTTATGGGAGATGTGGAGTTTTGGACTCATTTACTTCCTAGCTGTTAAATTTGAAGTCCCCTGGAACGGGGCACCATAGAGGGTGATAGTCCCGTAGAAGTAATACAGTGGAAGATTTTTGAGTATCCTGAGTAGCATGCGTTGGATATCGCGTGTGAATATAGGAAGCATAAATTTCTAACTCTAAATACAACTCGAGACCGATAGCGCAGTAGTAGCGTGAGTGAAAGTTGAAAAGTACCCCTTGCGGGAGGTGCAAAGAGCATGAAATCAAATGGTTACAGACTGATAAGGCATGAAAGCAACGAAACCCTTTATGGGTGGAGCAGTGTCTTTTCGTCCGTTTAGAAAAACGGGCCAGGGAGTTTTCGGTAATGGCAAGGTTAAGGATTTACGATCCGTAGCCGTAGCGAAAGCGAGTGTCCGCAGGTAACAAGGGACAGGGTGTGTTCGCCTGTAGTCATTGTTGGAATACCCGAAGCCAGTCGATCTATGCGTGGCCCGGTTGAAGCCCTATGAAAATGGGGTGGAGGACCAAACAGTTGCTGATCTGCAAATCGCTCTGATGAGCTGCGTATAGGGGCAAAAGACCAATCTAGACTGGAAATAGCTGGTTCCCCCCGAGACTACTCGGAGGTAGACCTCTGTGGAGATCGATTGTGAGGTAGAGCACCAATTGAGCGTTTAGGGGAAGAAATTCCTCGGCGAACTGTTGAACTCCAAATGTGCAATCATCGTAGAAGCAGGGTAGTGAGGGCATCCGGGGTAAACTTGATGTCCAAAAGGGAAACAACCCAGCCTTATGTTAAGGTCCCTAAGTATTAGCTAAGTGTTATAGATAAAGTGTGTATATTACCCCAGACAACCAGGAGGTTGGCTTAGAAGCAGCCATCCTTTAAAGAAAGCGTAACAGCTCACTGGTCGAGGTCGTATGCCTCGAAAATGGACGGGACTAAGCTAGTCACCGATACATAAGCACACCTAAACAGGTGATTGAGTAGGGGGGCGTCGTGCATGGGTAGAAGCTTGGTTGTGAGATCAAGTGGACCGTGTTCGAACGAGAATCCTGGCGAAAGTAGCAGCTAAAGTAGAGTGAGAATCTCTACCACCGGAAGGGCTAGGTTTCCTCGACGATGTTTATCAGTCGAGGGTTAGTCGGTCCTAAGGCTTATCTTAATCGAATAAATCGAAAGGGAAACAGGTTAATATTCCTGTACTCTGCTTGTATTTGTCTTTAATGTGACGCATTTGGGTAGACTTTGTAGGTTTGTCTATCTATTCAAGCGTATTAAACTAAGGGAGTACCGTAATGGTGAGAACTTGGTCAAAGCGTGATGAGTCTACCGCTTTTAGGTGGATTTGGTCAATCTCAAGTGCCCGTGAAAAATATTAAAGGATGTAACAAGTGGATCCGTACCGAGAACTGACACAGGTGCCCCTAGCTGAGAAGGCTCAGGTGTGTCGGTTCAATTCAGGCGAGGGAACTCGGCAAAATAGTCCCGTACCTTTGGTAGAAGGGATGCCTGCTTTGTGTAAAAGCAGGTCTCAGTGACTAGGGGGCTCCGACTGTTTACTAAAAACACAGGAGACCGCAAGTCCGAAAGGATGTGTATGGTCGCCGAATCCTGCCCAGTGACGGTATCTGAAAACCCTGTTCAAAGGGAAGAAGGACCGTTAAACGGCGGGGGTAACCATGACCCTCTTAAGGTAACGTAATACCTTGCCGCTTAATTGGCGGCTTGCATGAGTGGCCTAACGAGAGCCCTACTGTCCCCGCCTGAAGGCCGGTGAAATTGACTTACTGGCGCACAGTCCAGTACCTTCTAGAAGGAAGCGAAGACCCCGTGGAGCTTTACTACAGCCTTTTGTTGTGATACGGTAATTGATGTGAAGTGTAGGTGGTAGCCGTCGAAACCATGGCGCTAGCTATGGTGGAGGCATCAATGGGACACCACCCTTCTTTTGTCGCGTCACTAACCAGAAATGAGACACCAATAGGTGGGTAGTTTGGGTGGGGCGCCACACGCTCAAAAAGGTATCAAGCGTGCCCAATGGCTACCTCAAGGAGTTCAGAACTCTCCTGTAGAATGCAAGGGTAAAAGGTAGCTTTACACGGATTGAAATAATAACAATCGGTGTTGTGAAAGCAGGGCCTAGCGAACCAATCAACCTTCTTTATGGGGGTGATTGATCTCAGAAAAGTTACCCCGGGGATAACTGAGTTGTCTTCAGTAAGAGCCCCTATCGACCTGAAGGCTTGCTACTTCGATGTCGTCTCTCCGCATCCTGGTGGTGCAGCAGCTGCCAAGGGTGAGGTTGTTCGCCTATTAAAGCGGATCGTGAGATGGGTTTAGACCGTCGTGAGACAGGTTTGTTGCTAACTTCTAGAAGCGTATGATGCTTGAGGGGAAAGACCCCTTAGTACGAGAGGAACAGGGGTCTGTAGCCACTAGTTTACCAGTTGTCCGACAGGGCAATGCTGGGCAGCCACGCTGTAAGGGATAAATGCTGAAAGCATCTAAGCATGAAACTCACCCCGAGACGAGGCATCATAGAACTCGAATAAAAGATTCGTTTGATAGAGTTAGGGTGTACGCACAAAGCTTCGGCGATGTGTTCAGCCCGTAACTACTAATCGTTCATTTAACTGGCTCAATCGTTAGACAGGTTATGGTTGCAATTTAATTTAGTTCATATGAGGTGGTTTGACGGCCAAAGCGGTAAGGAAACACCCGGTCTCATCTCGAACCCGGCAGTTAAGCTTACCTGCGTAATCCTCGTTACTATGGTGCGAGAGCCCATGGGAAGATTACCCCCCTGAGGGGGCTGGAACCTCTGAGCTAGGTGGAGAGCCTTGATTTACTCCTTCGGGAGTTTTTTGAGGTAAACTTCACTGCTTGAAACTCAGTTGTTCTTGGTACGCTGTCAAACCATCCTAATTTTCACCGTTTAGTGATTTTTGGATGATTTTTATATTGTTTAACATTTTATGAATATGTTATTTTTGGAAAAAATTAGTATATGCAGATCTTTTTATGCTCTTAAATTCGTTTTTCTTCTTATTAGGTATGAAAAATTATTTTTCGATGTTTGTTTAGGTTACTTTTTATGTTACTTTTTATCATCCAAAAAAATTGGTTGTTTAAAGAGTTTTTAGTGAGTAAAATAGCCTTTTTTAATTATGGTATATAAAAATAAGAGACTTGGTCCTAGAATCCATGCGGAAAATAGAAACATTCCGTTGAATCCTAAGTTTGTGATTGCTGGTCCACTGATGAATTCTCCGGTTAGTTCTCCTGCGTTCATTAAACTGATGAGAATGGAGAATTGAAATGCACCTATTTTTGCATTTGTAATATCCATTGATGAGGCTAAAAGCACGGTAAATAATCCTCCGTTGAGAAAACCTATTATTGAATAGATGAGTATCATGGTTATCCAATTGTTGACTAAGATTAAAGAAATTGTAGAGAGAATTGTTGAGATTATAATGAAAAAAAGGGTTTTTTGTCTACTGATTTTATCTGATATCGATCCTCCGGTTAATGATCCTATTACTCGGGCTATGGTAAAAACTGTGGTAATTAGTCCGATATGAGTAACTGTGAGATTTAGTTTTATGTTCATGAAAAGAGGAGCTGCAAGTGTGATGATCCCACTGTTTATTGAAATGATGGGAAGAAGTATTGCTAATGAGAGGGTTGTTTTTTTCTTGAATTCTTTTAATACTAGTTTGGTTAATTTTTTTTGTTTTTTTTGTTGAACTGGTTTTTTTGTTATAATTGGTATTGTCATTATTGAGAGAATGATTATTCCAGCTGATACAAATGATATTGAGAAGGTGGATTGATCTGCTATAAATGTTAGAAAGGCGGATCCAAATGCAGTTCCGCTGAAGAAACCCGCCATCATGGATCCATTTATTTTTCCTCGTTCCTTTTTTTTGGTTTCTGTTATTGCCCATGCATCCATGGATACATCTAAAATTCCGATACCACATTGTGCAGTGAAAAGTATGAGAATAAATGTGTAAATGTTTGAGGAAGGATTAATTATTCCTAAGATGATGAGTGCTAATGCTGAAATTAATCCGCCGATTAGAGTGTATTGTTTTTTGTTTATTATTCTGTATGAATCTACTATCCAACCAAAAATAAATTTGAGTGCCCATGGAACCATGATGGTGCTGGCTGCAATTGTGGTGATTGCTGGTGAAATATTTTCATTTAATAGAAATAAGGGAACAAGAATAGTGGTGATGGCTAGTTGTATTCCTTCTGCAAAATAAAGGCTTGTGAATAATATGAATTTTGCTAATTGATTTTTTTGTAAATCTATCATTTGTTTCTAGTGCCACCGGAATGAGGTATTTTATTGTAATTTTATTTAATAATAATTATAAACTTCAAAATATAAAAAGTTATTAGTTTAAAAGAATGCATTTTTTTAAAAAGTTACAATATTGCTATTTGGAAATAATTGATTTTTTTTATCTAACTATTTTTTTTGTACCCATAAAAGATGCATTTATTGTTCATATAATAAATTGAATGAATCTTAGTTTCATAGTTCAATTTGTTGAAATATTGTTCTACATGTGCTATATCCCAGTTTACGTATTTTTTTGATTCAAAGAAAATAAGTTTTCCTTCAGGTTTTAACACTCGATTAATTTCTGCTAATACTCGATCTCTTTTTTTTGTAGGGATGCAATAAAGGAATTGACTTGAAAGAATAACATGAAATGACTCATCTGAAAATGGAAAAAAATGTTTTAAATCTGATTTTACAAACATGATCTGATTTGATTGTTTTTCAATATAAGCGTTTTTTTTGGCTTGGTTAAGCGAATTACCAAAAAAATTAATTTTCAACTCTTCAAAAAAGTTACTTCCAAGAATTGACGTAGTTTGATCAAATTTATCAACACCAACGACCAACCCCGAGTTTACCACTTTAGAAAAACCAATTGCTACATAGCCAGCACCTGTTCCTAAATCTAAAATCTTTTCTGATCCATTTAAATCAGCTAAAGATATCATTGATTGTAAAATCTTGTTTCTTAACGTTGAAAATCGCTGTTTAAAATGAAAAACAAATATATACCAAAAAATAAGGATGAAAAAAAAGACAATACTACTACCAATAAGTGAATCTAATATGAATGTTAAAAATAAAATGAGAAGAAGAAAGATAAATCCGAAAATTTGAAAAAAAACACTTGAAATTGGGAAGCCATACATTTTGTCTTTGGTCATGAGCCCTCTGAAATCCTAGAGATTAGTACTTATCTTTATTTCTTAAACTAAAGGAAGTGATGAATTTTATAATTATGCTTTTTTTGCCCTCGTTAAACAATTTTTTCCAGTATTCTTAATCTAGCCCCGTCAAAATAATGAACTGGATGATTTTCTATAAATTGGTTGAACGTATTCTGCTTGTTGAAGATTTGAACTGCAAAGATGTCTGACGAATAAGGTGGCGATTGAATAATATCCATCTTCCATTTGTTTTTGTAATTGTATAAGCCGTCATCGGTAAAAGGTTCGGCGGTACCAAAATCTATAGATTGACACTTTCTTTTCTTTGCAATAGTAATCAGATAATAATAGGATAGAGCCATAATGCCGTTATGTAAATGGCTAAATTTATTGTTCATCAATCCTGCATAATAGGTTTTTATAATATTTTTTTCTTTGTGAAAAATTCCTCCAAAAATGTATTCATCTGCGTGTTTTATAAACAGTATTTCTGCTCCTTGTATTTGCAGATGCTGCATAGTTGCATGTGATGCAGTTCGATTTGAATTTTTATGTTTCCAGGTAAGATATGGTAAGTACATTTGATAATAAAATAAATTAAATGCGTTCACATCGTTTCTTACTTCAAAAGTATAATTTGTTTTTTTTGCTTTTTGTATATCCTGAGCCATATCAAAGGAGATACTATCCATGATTTCATCCATTGATTTCGTTGCATTCAAGAGAAATGTGACGTATTCTGGAATGATGATGCATCCTTTCTTTTGAAAAAACGATCTGTAAAATATATCAGATTCAGTTATGGATACGTCAGGATGATGCGTTGTTTTCTTTCCTTTTTTACTCTTCCATTCTTTTACTTGTTTTTTATTTACTCTTTTAATCTGAACGATATCATGATATAATCTTTTGGTAATGAACCGAAGATTTTTAGGATTTCCTTTAAATAGGATTTTTATGCTTTTTGATGTTATTTTTTCATTCCCTACAAAAATATAGTATGGTTGAAAAATCGAAAAAAGTACATGAATAAATCTGAACAGTGCTAATCCAGCATCATCAATAATTTTCACAAATGATTTTTTTAAAGGAAATGGTAGATATTTGCTACATATTACAGGTATGTTGATGATATGTTCAAATAACGTGTCCTGTTGTTGATGAAACCACCACTTATGGAGAAGATTCGATTTAATTTTAGTTATGATTTTTTTCATTATATGTTCTCATCACCTATTTAATGAATATGTGATGGCCATTTAGAATTTAAATCCCCGCCTTTCAAGGCGGTCTGTTCACTTTTTTGTAAAAGTTAATCTGTTGAAATGTTACGATGTCTTAGCTGAGTGCCATGAAAACCCAAGTAGGACGTGTCTTGATTGAAATTGATTAGCGCAAGCCATAGTTTGGCCAGAATGTGTATCACTTGCAGTGGAGTCCTGAGTATAGGTGTAAAATATTAAGAACGCAGGAGAATAAAAACCTTTGTGAAAAGATAATACGAGCAGTTGCTTCTCGCCATGAAATTAAAATTATTGAGCTAACTATAATGCCAGACCAGATTACATTCATATTGTAGTATCGTTACTGCCCACGATGAGTGTTTCAAAAGCATTACATCTGTTAAAGGGTGCTTCTAATCGTGAATTGTTCAAGCATAAACCAAATTTTAGAAAAAGATATTGGGGTGGTCATTTTTGAAGCCCTGGAAAATTTTATAGATCAACAGGTGACGCTGATTTAGAAACTGTTAATAATTATATGAGAAACCAGCGACTGATACAAACAACGTTATAGGACATTCATTGTCCCCCCAAATTGGACCAACCAGAAGCCCCGGCATTCATGCTAGGTAAATTCACGTGATATTGATAAATAGGTGATAAAAACTGGGTAATAATAGTAAAAAACAAAGAATTAAACTAATCATAGTAGGTATTTTCCATACGTGCATCGCGGCCAAACTCGCTAACTTATAAAATGAGTACTCTACTCATATAATATTATAATCCATATACTATATTTATTACGATATGTAAAAAAAGTTGATGATTCTTATTGTTTCGGAATGTAAACCATTTTATGTTTGATAGGATCATGGACGAAATTGTAACAATTAATGTCCTCAGGGAATTTTTCTGAGATATCATCCATGACACTACGTAAATGATCTAGATTTTTCAAATGAAAATCAAGTTCAAGATCATAAAACCCTATAGCTTTATCAATCATGATTAAGTGAGGATTATATTTAATATAATTGATTATTTTCCCTCTGTTAGAATAATCATTTAGCGTAAGATTAACTTTGAAAAGATGATACCCTAATTTTACGTAATCAACGTTGATTCTATAAGCTTGGATAATATCTAGCGATTCGAGATTTTGTATTCTACTCAATATAGTATCGACAGTCATATCTAACTTCTCAGCAATTCTGACTGTTGGAATTCTTGCGTTTTTCGCTAATAAAGATAATATTTGAAAATCAATTTCATCAGTCTTTAATTTTTTTCCACCACCAGTAATTTCGAATTTTTCCCTGTCTTTTTTATTGTACTCACCTATCATTAAAAAACTATGTCGGAATAATCTGAGTTGTTCATACAGTGAAAACATTTGTTGCTTGAAATATTTGTGATATTTTTTTAGCGTTGATTCCCAAAAACTATAAAATTCCTGAAGGTTCTTTATCCAAACTACGACTGCAAGATCGTATTCCCCTTCAAATGACCCAACCCACCAAGTAAATTTATTTTCAACAAAATGAGAGATTATCTCTTCTCGAATGGAAGGCGTAGTATTTTGATACACGATATAAAATCTGAGACTATTATAGCCAAGTTTGAACGTGTCGATAACCGTATAGAAATCATTGATGATTCCTTTATCTTGCATTCTTTTTATCCTATAATTGACCACATTTTTATGTAGGCCTACTTTTTTTCCAATTTGAGTGAATGATTCACGAGAATTTCGGTCTAATTCATAAAGAATTCGCCGATCTTTCAAATCTACATTTTCCATTATTTGTTCATATACCTTCTACAATTAAATATTTTTCCTATTTTGAACATAATTTCAATCATACGTTTTATTAATAAATAATGGTATTATTCATATAGATGAAAAAAGGGAAGGTTATGATTAAAAATCGCGATGAAAATTCAAATCTTCCTTATGTGGGACAAATAAAACACTATGTGGGTTCTGGTTTTAAAACCCTTAAGATTTATTTTTGCCTCCTTTAAGTTGCCCTTTTTTCATTTAGAAACCAGAACCCCTACTCCTCATTTCTTTTCGCTCACCCATAATCGCAAATTAATTAAACAACGAAATATTATAATAAACTAACTCATAAAATGTATTATGGTTGAGCTGCCGGAAGAGGTGAAAGAGACATGAAAAAATTCTTGTCAATAATAGTTATTTTTTTACTGCTTAGTGTTTTTATGGCAGAACCTGATTTTGCCAATAAAAAGGCTAGTGGAGGATATTGTTCTTCCTCACTTAACTCTATAAATCAAGACAATCATCCGAATGAACTTTCACAGCTACCCACGTTGTTCTCAAATTATGTGACCGGATCTGAACAAAAAAAGATTAAGTCTATTCAACTCCCATGGATTAACAAACAATCTGATATATTGGAATGGTGGATTAAAATTAAATATAATGGAGAGATTTTTGAGAAACAAGTTCCAGTTGATATTTCAGATTTTAAGGAGAAATTCCTTAAACATCCGGAATATGGAGAACGAATATCATTTAACTTAGATGAGGATGACGCCTACGATCTTGAAGTTATTGCTGGATTTTACTGGTCGATTATTAAGAATGAAGATGGAAATGATGTAAAATCATTAGAAAAACGAATTCGAGTTCGCCAATTGGAATCTGGTAATTATATCGAAGATCAGGATGGGGAGATGCAGGTTTGGTCAGAATTACATGTAAATTATGGTTTAATCAAGAAAGAAATCCATAGATTATCGGTGGTTAATAAATTGCATGAAACTTTACAAAAATTCACCTATTCTTCCATGAAGATTCAACAACTTTTAGATCAATTGAATATTTTTGAACAATTCATATCTTATTTTCCATCTGGATTGGGGGCAATTTTTTCTGAAGATGATTCAGATTATTTTGTTGTTGGTATGGGCTTCAAATCACCACTGGGACAAGACATTCCACGTTTTGCAGAAAAACGTTTTTCATTTGCCCGTGATACATTGTTTGGTCCCAGTATTTTCCAACATGAGATGGATCCAGGTTCTTCGAAAGGTAAAGGCCCTTTTGAAGTTTTATATGGATTTAGTGCTTTTCAAGAGGGATCAACAAATCCAACATATGATATTGCATTCTCAGTGGAATTTGATCCTGCAGTCTCATTGAAAACGAAATTTATCCCATCTGGTGGCCTAATATATTACTATTTTGATGAAAGTAGTCAACAGCGTGATGAAACGATGATTTCGTTTACCTCGAATGTCTTATCAGGCGATGATGGTGATATTGAATTAACTCTGATTTTCGATAAAATAGATGAAACCCTTGGCAAAGTAGGAAGATGGATGAAGTTTGATGCAGATGTTTTAGGAGATCATGAACTATTAGGTGGAAAGATTGCTTATGAAGCAAGTCACATTTTTGATGTAGGCATTATTGTTAATTCTCCACTTTTTGAAGAAAAAATCGAATTGATTCATATTCCAAAAATAGTTGATGTTTCATGGGATTTAGATTTTTCTTTGATGACTAATCCACTGTTTCATGCTCATGTTGATGGATTTGTTGATGTTTCAATGAGTTCCCCATTAGGTGGCATAAACGTGTTTTTTCCGAAATTAGATGAAACCGTCACCGATCAAATTTTTATTGATGTACCACAAGGGCTACCTGAAAACATGCGAATTGATGCAGAGGCCACCCTTAACTTAGATTTAGATGATTTACAAAATCCTGCAAATTATGTGTATGGTGATATTCAACACACCTGTAGTGACAATGTAGCATGCATTCGCGCATTTCTTCCTGCACAAATAAAACCCATTATTAACGTAACTGAGATTCCTGCGGAATCAGAAGCGAAAGGAAAATTAAATTGGAATAAACTTGAAGGATATGTGGAATTATGGCGTGGATCTCATGGTCCAGCTGATCCTATTGAACTAAACATTGGTTACAAAGGATTTTCAATACATGATGTCTTGGCTATAAGAAATGGACATATTAATACTCAGTTTAAACTAGCAGAAGATGGACATTTCTTTTTTGATACCACTGAAAGTATCTTTGGCAATGAACTTAATGTAGTCAACATGGATACTGGCGATTCCTTGTCATTATTTGTTAATGAGATTTCAGCAGATAATCTACAAGCGGATTGGAATATTGATACATCGGGTGATTCCTTAAAAATTAATGATCTTCATTTGGGCGGCATGGTTGACGTGATGAATGATCTTCAACTTGATTTATGTTATTTGGGAAAGTCAACCTCATTACATATGGATTGGTATATTGGACAATCCGGAAGTTTTCAAATTCAAATCGACCAAGAAAATGATCTTTCCATTGATTTCAATGATTTTGCCATGAATAATACTGATTTTGATTTTGGTGGTAAAATCACACTTTCAGAAACTATTATTTTTGATATGAGCTGGGATTTGGAACAAGGATCGGGATCTCAAGATGGAAGTGTTGATCCTGGTTTTTTTGCGATTAACAAATATAATGATGGAGCAACAATCAAAGAGTTTATCTTTTATCTAACCTACGAGGAACTATATGGAATAGACATCAAATTTAGTAATCTTCAATTTTACCTTAATCTTGAATGGTGGAAGGGTGACCGATTACTCCCGTACGTTTGGCTTGATTATGAAGTGAGCACTGATGATTTTGACGTTGATTTATTATGGACTAATCAGGAAGGAGAAACGCAATGGTATGAAAACGTGGAGGAATGGTAAAATGAATAATTTAAAGAGAAAACATGGTTTGCAAGTGATTTCAAGTATCGTTCTGTTTTTATTGATTTGTTCGATGATGCAAACGATTTCGATTTCAACAAATAGCGATAATCGGATGAGTAATATTCTTGATCAGTCACTTCCACTGCCCGGTGATAATAATTATTATACTTGGGAGGATTCGTTTGATAATGCACAATACATTGATGAAAATAATTCAGATCATTTCCTCGTTCAGGATGGAAAAGCAGTAATGTATGCAACATTTCCACAATGGACTAATGCGGAATGGACTCAAATGAAAATAGTTACACTTTCAAGTGAAATTGCGCTTGATGATGCCCTGGTTAAATTGATTGTGGAATATGATAGTGATATGCGATCAGATTATGGTGATCTCAGGTTTAAATTTAATAATGATGATTACTGGCTACCTTATTGGATAGAGGAAAAAAATCCACAATCAAATGAGCCATATGCAATCGTTTGGATTCGAATTGCTTCTTTACCTGAAGGAGAAAGCAATGTTAGTGTGTTTTATGGAAATCCAGATGCCACTGATGGAAGTGATTACTGGTCAGTATTTGATGAAAATAGTTGGCAAAACTATTATGCCCACGATCATAAAATCTCCTATCATATGGAAAATGAAGGGGCATGGGATCCTGATGTGATTTGGGGAGATAACAAGTTTTTTGTAACTTGGGAAGAAGGTATTCCGCGGTATATTCCATTAGGAATGATTTATAAACAACAAATCCGTGGTTGTTTTTATTCAGAAGAGGGTGAACCAATAGGTGAACGATTTGATATCACTGAATGGAATACTGATCCCACTACTCCGTTTCGATGTGAAAATCCCTCCTCTGCATATGGTTCCGATGGAGACACAGACATTTTTTTTGTTGCCTATGAATATTATAACACTCCTTCCGATCCAGTTAGTCGAGATATTAAGGGAGCATTGGTTGCTACCGATGCAAGTACCATCTATGATGTAACTCATTTTGATATTTGCATTTCTTCTGGAAATCAAGCTGATCCTGTGGTAGCGTATGATGATGAGAATCAGCGTTTCTTTGTGGTATGGGAAGATGGAAGAGAGGGAACAAGTAATTATAATTTATATGGTAAATTCTTTGATATTGAGGGGAATCCTATTGGCTCTGAAAAAATCATTTCTGATGCACCAAATAACCAGTGTGAACCATGGATGACCTTTGATGATGTGAATAATCATTTTATGATCGTTTGGGAGGAAGGTGTCAACGCAGAAAATGGACCATTTGACATATGGGGTCAGCTGTTCACCACGAATGGTGATCCATTAGGAGATGCAATTCTTATTTCTCCTCAAGGGTCATCAACTGTAGATTATAATTTTCCCTGTGTTGCATTTTGTAGGCTAACCGAACGGTTTTTGATTACCTGGCAGGAAGATGATATCAGTAGCGGAGAATGGTATGGACATATATGGGGTAAAATCCTTGATGAAAATGGAAATGCGGCTGTTGACACGTTCAAAATCGCAAATGGAGCTTTTGAACGAACCAATATTGTCCCTCATCTAAGTTCATCTTTTTTCGTTGTTTATGATGGTGGTGGAGACATCTGGGGAAAACTTATCAATTCAGAAGGAAGCGTTAATCCATATGTCCTTCAGATTAGTGATTCTGAATCTGATCCAGCTGATTGGGCAAATATTGCATCTAGTGGTGATCACATTTTTGTTGCTTGGGAGGATCTTCGCGTTGAGTATCCAAGTCCGTATGATGGATTAGATCTACCCGATATTTACACGAATATTTGGTCATTTAATACACCGGGTTGTTCAGAGATTTATTATAATACAAGCGGGGAACATAGTCTCGTGTTAAATAGCCATATTGTTTCTGATCCTATTTCTCCATCAAACCTAAATTCTTGGCATATGTTTGAAGCAACCAAGCAAGGAGATATCTCTTTTGATATTGTTCATGGAAAGAATCCTACGGAGATTCTCATGGCTGATGTGTCCTCTGGAGCAAATATTGGAAGTATCCTTACGTCTTCCATCCGTTTGAAGGCAACCTTTCATCGAAATAATCCGTCCTCTTCACCCTTTTTGGATTCCTGGCGTGTGATGTATGTTGGCGAAGATAATGAACCTCCTGAAACAACCGTAGAAGATATTGAAGGAGTTCAAGGATTGAATGAATGGTACATTAGTGAAAGTGTTATTCTTTGGTTACACGCAGAGGATTTTCCGAAGGATACCGGAAGTGGTATAGAATCGATTTATTATAGTTTGAATGGTAGAGACCAACAAGTGTATAATGCCGAGAATGGACTGCAGTTGAGCACATCTAAATCATCTAAGTGGATGGGTGAATGGGAAGTCGTGTTTTGGGCAAAGGATCGTAATGGTAACATTGAAAGTCGTTATGATTCAGAAAATAAACGAGTGATAAAAATTGATGCAGATTTACCATATGTGCAAATATCTTCTCCAGCAAATGAAGAACAAGTTGAAACACCATTTTGGGTGAAAGCAGAACCAACTGATAATGTTGGCATTGATCGGGTTGAATTTGATATTGAACCGTTTGGAGAACGAGAAGGTCTTCCATTTGTCGATACTGACCCTCCATATGAATGGTATTGTGATGTAGAACAAGGAGATGGGAGCAGGTCATCTCTTGGATTAACTGGAGTAAATGTCATGATTCGAGCACAAGCTTTTGATGAATCTGGTCAAAGTTGGATTGACGAGAAATGGGTGTATATTACTAATTGGGAGTCATCTGGTGGTTTTACTAACGGATTAGGGATCATCATTGGGATAGGGCAGTCAAATGCAGTTGTTGAATCCGTTCCCTCTTCTGTAATCACTGAACGATTACCGTCATGTCTTCATTTAGGTAAATTGCAATGGAACTTTGAAGATGGTTTTTCTGCATCAGCAGGAACTAATGGAGTCTTTAGAAAAATGGGTTTTCAGTCTGGTTCAGCGCAATTATTTTTTGGCATTGCAGGAAAGAATTCACCAGTGTTTGCGGGGGTAGGACTAGGAATTTTTGTTGAATAAATCTCACTTTTTCTTTCTTTCAATATATTTAAATAAAGAAGTTGATATATATCTTAATCTATGCAATCGAACATTTTTTTTTCAAAGTTAGTTAAACAATCAACTGTAAACAGGTTACTATCTATTTTTTTTCTCTTCTGTTTACTTTCACCATTGACAAGTTATGGACAAGATACTTGTTATTCAATTGTCAACGAAAGCAATGAATGGAACCAGCTGGGATTTTGGTCAAAAAATGATGAAGATGGATCTTTTAAGGGATTTTGGCAAACAGTTGATCAAAGCATGACTGGTGTTATGAATGGGTCTATCCGTTTCGCAAGATCGGATAGAACAGGATGGATTCAAGGAATTATCATTCAAAATGATTCCTCCAACATTTATCAGTTAAATGTAGTAGTCTATAATCAGTTTATTTTAGGAACCATTAACTTGGATGAGTCCTCAAAAACATCGATTTTTTTTGGTTCTTTAACAGTAGAATTTCCTTCGTTTTCTTTTTCTTTGTTTATTCCACAAATTGGTAGAGTTACTGGTTCTGGGTCATATGATGGTTCCTTTTTACCTCAGCCAACTGGTCCGTATCATGTTGGTGTTAAATCATATCATCTCATTGACGAATCTAGAGATGAATGGTTCACTGAGGATGAAACAGATGATCGGGAACTGATGGTGAAAGTAT
>JAGXLH010000060.1:8869-10612 GCA_018334795.1 Thermoplasmatota archaeon | reverse complement strand
TTTCATTCCACTATTTTTTGCCATTCAATTCCTCCTTGTCTGGTAGTTTGAAGGACGCCAATTTTTACGTTGACGTCCTTCCAAAGGGTGCATCCCATCCCTTTCCTCAAAGGATATATGTTGTAAGTTTTATTTTTTCATGTAGGGTTCTATGGATTCAACAGCCATTTCTAATTCTTGCACTTTTTTCATCTTTTCAGCCTTTTCGATGACTTGTTGTGCATATTCTTTGATGAAGTCATTGACTGCATGTCTGATGACTTCGGATCGAGAAGAAAATTCGCCCGCTCTAATGAAAAGATCTATTGAATGAAGATCTGTTTGGGGAAGTCGGACGGTTATTCTCTGGGTTTCCATAGTTCTCCTCACATTTTTGGTGTCATTGTGATGATGTAAAGACATCAATGTTATGTCTCTAAAGCGCCTAATAAATGACGATGGACATCATTTGTCTGACAGCCAAATTTAGAATGAGGGAGTTAGTTTATATAATTTTCGTTATGAATAAGTTTTAATTTTTTTTTAAAAAAAATGAGAGGTTTATGAGCTGACGATGCTAGAGAATGCTACTGTTCCAGAAATCTTTTCGATGCGAACTTTCAAAGCAGATCCTTTCACTGCTCCAGGGACATAAATGATGTATTTGTCGATGTAAGCAACGCCATCACCTTTTTTACCAATATCTTTGATGGTGACATCATACGTTTTTCCCTCTTCCAATTTTACGCTCTGTTGTTTACTCACATTTATCTTTTGAGATTTCAGAGGATGAATAGCTCCACAAGCATCGCAACGAATCATTGTGGTCCGACCTTTTTTTACCATGTGTGTGTCTGGTCGACCACACTCAGAGCAAATAACATATATGTTAATATAATCCTTAATTTTATTTTGAATTGTATTGGCTGGAATCTTACCTTGGAAGACAACACGACCGCCGTCTCGTTCACCTGCAGTTCCAAGACCACCTAATAAATATTTCAAGATTTGATCTGGTTCTCTATTCACCGCATCTGAAATCTTATCAAAATTTCTGATTACCGTCGTATTTCCCTCATAAAAGATTTCAGCTTCAGGAAGCTTAAATCGATCCTCTGAAACACGGCTGGTTTCAATAGATTCTTTTGCTTTTTTTAACAAATCTTGGTAATCAAACGCGGTCATACAATCACCCGCAAATACGCTTCCTCTGTATAAATGTTTACCTAGAAAATGGTTTTTTAACGGTTTTATTATTTCTTTTAAAAAACCTTTCGTCTAAATGATAATCAAGAAATAAAAAAAGTGAAGAATGAAAAAGCGTAAAGTATTGCGTTTAATACCGCATGATTTTAGATCTTATTTTTTCACCAAAAACCATAAGACCATTTTTCATTGCTTCTTCAGCTCGTTCTTCATTTCGAGTATATACGATAGTGTTTCCCTGATTCCAATGCCAAATAAAATCTTCCATCTTTCTCCCCCATGGAGTTTGAAAAACAGTACTGATATTATAGCATAAATAAATTGTGCTTTATGTAACATTAAAATAGGGGAAGGTATCTTCCCATGTTCTATTCAAAGAAACACAAGCCAAAACGGATTTCTTGCTTAAATAAGACAATAACATATTAATATAGAGTCCCGTATCTTGGAATCCCATTAAATTTAATACAGAAATAACAAATAACGTGCTAAGGAGGCACAAGAATGGTAGAATTTAAAGTAGTGGTAAACGACGTGAAAGACGGCAAGTCACATCAA
>JAGXLH010000060.1:0-8271 GCA_018334795.1 Thermoplasmatota archaeon | reverse complement strand
CTACTGAATTACTTCGTACTGTTTCATTTGTTGATGCACCAGGTCACGAAACATTAATGGCAATCATGTTGTCAAGTGCAGCAATTATGGATGGTGCAGTGCTTGTAATTGCAGCAAATGAACAATGTCCACAACCACAAACTCGTGAGCATTTAACTGCTCTTGATATTGCAGGAATTAAAAATATCGTTATCATTCAAAATAAGATTGATCTGGTGACTGAAGAAGAAGCCGCACAACATTATCAGCAAATGAAAGATTTTGTAAAAGGTACCTGTGCAGAAGATGCACCCATAATTCCAGTTTGTGCCCATCACGATATCAATATTGATGTACTCATCCAGGCAATAGAACGTTTTATTCCAACTCCAAATAGAGATTTAGAAAAACCACCATTGATGTATATAGCTCGTAGTTTTGATATTAACAAGCCAGGTGCTAGACCAGATAGGATGACGGGTGGTGTAATTGGTGGATCTCTTATTCAAGGAACGATAAAGGAAGGAAGCGAAATCGAGATTGCTCCGGGTAGAGACATTGTGGAGAAGGGCCGAAAGAAAGTTGAACGAATTAAAACCAGTGTTGATTCTCTTTTTACCGGTGGACTGTCTGTAAAAGAAGCCACGCCCGGTGGATTAATTGCTATTGGAACAAAACTAGATCCAGCACGAACAAAATCTGATTCTTTTTCTGGAAAGGTCGTTGGTAAACCTGATCAGTTACCTCCTACGCTTGATTCATTCACTTTGGAAGTTACATTATTAAAACGCGTTGTTGGAACAATTGAAGAAAAAGCAGTTGAGCAAATAAAAACCAATGAACCATTAATGCTTACGATTGGAACGGCAACAACTGTTGGAGTGGTCACTGAATCTCATGACAATACTGTTATTGTCACGTTGAAATTACCGGTTTGTGCCAATGAAGGTCAGCGGATTGCGATTAGTAGGCGGATTGACGGACGATGGCATCTCATAGGATTTGGGGAAATTCAAATATAATCCCTGTTTTTTTAGATACCAATGCTATTTTTACGATTTTTGAATATTCACTTAATTTAGAATCCGAATTAACTCGATTACTCGGCTCATTTAATATTAAAATACCTGTTGCAGTGTCTCAAGAGATTGAGATTATACGAAAGAGGGGAAAAGGAAAACAAAAAAAATTGGCAAAGCCTGCATTACAATTCATCAAACGTTATCCAATTTGGGATCATCCAGATTACAAAAATGCTGATGATGCCTTACTACATGAAGCTGGAAAAGTTAATGCAGTGGTATTTACTAATGATATTGATTTAAGAAACAGGTTAAAAGAAAAACGGATCCCTCGGATTTTTCTTCGTGGGAAACATCAATTAGTTCTTGAGAAGTGATTTTTCTTTAGAAAGTTTTTATAAGGGTGTGTCTATTTGCGGGTAAGATGCATCATGCTGTCGGGGTGGCTCAGCCTGGTTAGAGCGCCTGACTCATAAGCGCAGCTTAAAGGGTTCGAAAAAAGGTTGCCTTTTGGCGTTAAGATATCAGGAGGTCGCGGGTTCAGATCCCGCCCCCGACACTTTTTTTAAGATTATATATGTCTTTATTAGTTTATCACTTTTATTTCATCTTTTTCAAACAATGTTAAAATTTATTTAGTTGGTTTTTATAAATTATTTTTAATCATCAGTGATATTTATCAAATTTTTATCTTAGGCCTATTTTAAATAATTATGAGATGAAAGGGTGGGAACATGTAATTCACCGTCTCTTCGAATAATAATGGTGTTGATTAGACCTCGAATGATATCTATTGGGCCAAAGAATTCTCCTTTACCTATTACTATGACATAATCTCCGCCCTTTTCATAAGGATCCCAGCAATAAAGATAATAGGTGCCTGATTCAGTGATATTTTCATCTAAAATTGGTCCTTTATAATATGATTTTCCACCGAATGGTTCAAAAAACGTTTCTCTTTCTGATCCTGGCTCGACGTTTTCCATTATGATTCCTCCATATCCATCAGGTATGCTAAACGGTAAGTCTTCAGTTATCTTAGGTAAATTGGGTCCAATGAGTGCATACCATGGAACAAAATCTTCATAATAATTATTTACAACTGGTACAATGAGTTCAACATAGATATTAACTGGTCTGTTTCTCACTGTTATCTTAAACACGTCAATATCGTCACCAGTGTTTTCTCCATCATTTTCCAACCAGGCGTAAAAGGCTTTAGATTTCTCAATCATCTTCCAAACATAATAAGGGTTTTCCTCGGAATAATCAGATCTTTCAATATAGGGAACATGAGCAGTGGCAATGCTAACGAGTGAAACACTTAAAATAAAACTAATGGCAATTATTAGACTTTTATGCAAAATATATTCCTCCATAATTTGTAATCCGTCGACGTTTATATATTTTATCATAAAAACATTTTAAATTTCGGCAATTTACGGAATAATGATACAAATATTAAAAATGAAAGCAAATAATTTAAAAATATTTAACATAGATAAATGAATTATAAATTTATTATGGTCAACCATATTTTATATATGTTATTTTGGAAATTTGGAAAATTGATATCATTGAATTTTGCAAATATGCTGAATTGGTAGTTGCATCTACGAAAAATAATGATGAAATGACTGCGTTTTGTATTTTATTTCACATTACTCATATACTATAACTGATTTATTTTTTTCGTGTATAAAGAAATGAATCAAGGATTGATCCTCCAATTAATCCCACTCCAGCTCCGATTGCAGCTGATAGGGCGAGTTGAGATGTAAAAATTCCAATGATTGATCCAATTGCTGTGCCAAAAATAAGCCCGATTCCTACATATTGAACCTTCTTTTTTTCTGTCATTATTTCTTAATCCTCTTTTTGATAAATTGTTTTTAATAAGTTTACATATTTAGGTGAATAACATAAATGTTTACATTGTAGAGTTGTAAGATTTATGAGATTTGATAAATACAATCGTTATGAGAACAAAAAGGAATAAGGCTAGTGAAAAACTATGAAGAACCTGATTAAGTATTTTATTTTTATTCTCGATGAACTCATTGGTATAGCATTAATTATTACTATTTTGTATTATCTGAATGTTTCATTAGAAATTTTTGTTGGCGTAATTCTAATTATTTTTATCATTTTTGTTTTTATCAGTTATGTGTTTCTTCCTCAATTAAAAAAACCAGTGACTGGAAGTGAAGGATTAATTGATATGAAGGGAGTTGCTTTAGAAACTTTTAATGAGGAAGGCAGTGTTTTAGTTCATGGGGAACAATGGAGGGCAGTTACAAATGAGGTACAAATTAAGAAAGGTGATAAGGTGATTGTTTTAGACGTACAAGGATTAACAGTAACTGTTAAAAAAATATGATTTTTCTCCAATAAAACACGCAAATTTTAAATAGTGAATTTTATCATGGATATGGCTAACTATCTACTGGACTACTTTCATTGAGGTGACTTCTGTGGATCAAAAGATTGAACAACTGAATGAACAGGCAAAAAAGTATCAAACAAGATTAGACTCGTTAAAACAAGAAATCGAAAAAATAATTGTGGGACAAGAAGATATTATTGAAAAACTCATTCTTTCCCTGGTTGTGAGAGGACATGTGCTTTTAGAAGGAGTGCCGGGTTTGGCAAAAACTTTGATGATTCAAACCTTATCGGAATGTATTGATTGCAGTTTCGTTCGAATGCAGTTTACGCCGGATTTACTCCCTGCAGATATCACTGGAACAAAAATTTATAATCATAAAGATATGTCATTTACTACGTTAAAAGGACCGATTTTTGCTAATTTTGTTCTTGCGGATGAAGTGAATCGAGCACCACCGAAAGTACAATCTGCATTACTTGAAGCAATGCAGGAAAAACAAGTAAGTATTCAAGGAGAAACATTCCAGCTTGACCAACCATTTTTAGTAATGGCAACGCAGAATCCAATTGAATCTGAAGGAACATATAAACTTCCTGAAGCTCAAGTAGATCGTTTTGTGTTTAAAGTGATAATAACTCATCCTAATAAAGCTGAAGAAATAGAAATCATTAATCGGTTTACTGAGGGAAGCACACCACATTCTTCTCAAATTATGGGAATAGATGATGTGTTAGAAATTCAGGATTTCAATCAGAGTATATATGCTGATGAAACCATTAAAACTTACGTTTCTGAAATAGTTGATGCAACAAGAGATCCTGATCAGTATGGATTAGATGTTGCTGAATACATTGAATATGGTGCATCTCCTCGGGCTTCCTTATGGTTGATTTTAGCTGGAAAAGCACATGCGTTGATGCAGGGGAGAGGATATGTTAAACCTGAAGATGTACAAGCTATAGCCTTTGAAACCTTGCGTCATCGGATTTTATTAACGTATGAGGCTGAAGCTGAAGACATCACTAGTGATGAAATCATAAAAAAAATTCTTGATACCGTAAAAATCCCGTAATGATTTAGATTAGATGAGTGGCATGGATCAAACTAAGGAAATCATTCGGAAAGTCAAAAAACTTGAGATAACAACCAAGCACTTAGTCGATGGTCTCATCACTGGTAATTATCATTCGATTTTCAAAGGTCAGGGGATTGAATTTTCTGAAAGTAGGGAATATCGCGTTGGTGATGATATTCGTTCTATTGATTGGAAGATTACTGCCCGGTTAAACGAACCATACATTAAAGAATTCATTGAAGAACGAGATCTTCATGTGTATTTTGCTTTGGATCTTTCAGGATCAAGTAGTTTTGGAAATAATATTTCAAAGCGTAAAAAAGCACTTGAAATCGTAGCTAGTTTGATGTTTGCTGCGATGAAAAATAATGATAACGTCGGTTTATTTTTATTTACTGATGAGATTGAACAGTTTATACCTGCTCGAAAAGGTAGAAAACATGTTTTGAAAGCAATTAGCACACTTGTTCAATTTCAACCTAAGTCAACAACTACAAATCTAAGCAAATCCCTTCGTTATATTTCAAAGGTGATTAAGAAGAGAAGTATTGTTTTTGTGATCTCTGATTTTTTTGATACTGATTTTGTTCACCCTTTAAAAATATTGAAAAATAAACATGATGTCATTGCGCTACGTATTATTGACCAACGTGAGTTAGAAATACCAGATATTGGTCTTATTGAGCTTGAAGATGGGGAGACAGGTGAACAACTCCTTGTGGATACTTCAGATGAACAATTTCGGAAGGATTATATGCAGCAAATTCAAAAACATGAACAGGATTTACTTCATCAGCTTCGAAAAATTAAGATTGACATGGTTCGAATTCTGACAGATGAACCTTTTGATATTCCATTAAAAAAGTTTTTTAAAATTCGTTTACAACGGGTGATGCGATAATGGCCGGATTTGATGATCCATTTCTTCTTGTTTTCCTTGTAGTTCTTCCTCTTCTTTATATTGTTTATCGGCAAGTGATGAATCGGCGTAAGAAGGAAGCGATGAAATTTAGTCACCTTGGATTTATCAAAACGGCGTTGGGTGATAAGAAAAAAAGCAGACGTGGTGAAATTTTGTTTTCTCTCACGCTTTTATCTCTTGGATTCATGATTATTGGATTAGCAAATCCACATATTCCATTGGAACAAACAAAAGAAGGAGTTAATGTGGTATTAGTCCTTGATATCTCAGGGAGTATGCAAGCCACAGATTATGAACCATCTCGCATTCAAGCAGCGAAAGCCTCAGCTGAATTATTACTTGAATCCTTACAGCAAAATGATCATGCAGGTATTGTGACTTTTGAATCTGGTGCTACGACAGCTGCATATCTTAGTCCATATAAGGAAAACGTAATTGAAAAATTACGAAGTATTGCTGCAAAAGAAGGAAGAACTGCTATTGGTGATGGATTAGCACTTGGTATCGATATGGCATCTTCAATTCCTAATAAGAAGAAAGTAGTGATTTTACTAAGTGATGGTGTGAATAATGCAGGTGTTATTTCACCAGAACAAGCAATTGAATTTGCTAATCTTGAAAACATTCAAGTTTATAGTATTGGAATGGGGTCAGAAGGAAAAGTAGTGATTGGTCATGATTGGATGGGTAATCCCGTGTATGCAGAACTAGATGAAGCGACATTACAAACCATTGCCACTGAAACCGGCGGGGAATATTTTAGATCTGTTGATGGAGAAACATTGGATAATATCTATCAAAACATCGGAGAAGACATTGAACGTGAGAAAGAAGAAACAAATATCAAAGATTGGTTTTTCCTTTCAGCTATCATCGTATTACTTGTTGAATTTTATCTTCGTTATGGAAAAGGAAGGATTATACAATGAAAAGAATTACTATTTTTCTCGTTATTGGATTTCTATTTTGTGCGGTTCTTTTTAGTAGTGTTTCTGCTGAAGATATTGTGTTTTCCGTTGATCAAAACGAGTATTATTTTCTGACTGGTCAACAAGCGATTGTTCCATTACATATGAATAACACGTATGAAAAACAAATTGATGGAAAGTTAACATATGCCATTACGCAAACTAGTTCTCAGAGTGGTGGTCAATATTCTTCGTCAAACTCACAATCTCAATCGTTTTCTGTTCCAAATGGTAATAATTCAATTCAAATAAATTTTGGAAGATCTGATCAACCTTTGACCTTATCTGCTGATTTAGAGTTTTCTTTTACACATGATGATAAAACGCATATTGTTTCCTTGTATGATATCATTATTCATTTTGTTTCTAATCAAAGTCAAATGAACAATCAACAAAATTCACAACAGAGTAGTTCTGAAGAAATCAAGAATGCTGAACCTTCTTCAGAGAATCAGCAACAATCCAATACGCCACAAGAAAAACTGCAAAATAATCAAATGAGCCAGGATAGTCAAGCATTAAAGGATCAAATAGAACAACAAATGGCTGATGAACAACAACAAAAAGAAGCATTTGAAGATAACTTGTTTGATAATCAAGAGTTTCAAAAACAGCATCAATCGTTACAAGATCAGGGCTATAACATTTCACAGAAACAATTGGATGCTGAAAGTAATGATACGGGAAGTTTTAATTTATCATATGAAAATGAACAAGGGGAAACTGCTTCTTTTAAAGGAAGTATGGATGATGGAGAGTTGACTGATTTTCAGAAGCAAACTGCTGAAGATCGGCAGCATATGATGGATGCATTAAATCAAAGTGAACAATTTCAAACGTATCAACAACAATTAGAAGATGAAGGATATAATCAAACGGATATCTCTTTTGATCAAAATGAGAATACAACAAAAGTTAAACTTTCTTATGAGAATGAGGAGAATAAAACAGCAACTATCACTGCTGAATTTTTAGATGAAAAACTAGAAGATGTACGGCTTTCTAAAGAAAATGATATTCATCCGTTATTATGGATTACTCCGCTGTTTGTTTTTGTATTGGTAATTGTTTTGTTTATTTATTTGAAATATGGAAAAAATAAGGATGAAGAATCGGTTGATTCAAAAAAGATTATGAAAAAACCATTTGATTATAAAAAAGAAGCAAAGCGATTGTTGATTGCAGCTGAACGATTGTATAAACAAGGAGATCATAAGATGGCGTATGCTAAAGCTGGGCAATCTCTTCGTTTGTATCTTAGTTATGAATATGGATTAAAAAAAGAAGTTACCAATGAGGATATATTGCATTTTTTAAAAGATAAACGATTTCCATATGATGAGATAACACAATGTTTTGAGATGTGCAGTCTCGTTGAATTTGCTAAATATACCGGATCAGATCATGATTTTAAACAAGTGTATTCAACGGTTCGTTCAATTGTTTCAGCATCTTAACTTATGAGTTTCTAGCTTGTTTTTTCAAGTAAATGAATATGGTTATGATACCCAGCTATGAGTAATGGTTTCTGTGTTGGAGGGATTTTAGGGAATTGATTATGATAACAGGATAAACAGATATATCCATGGTAGATAGAACTGTAGATTCGTTGTGTTGGTGAAACTGGCTTTTGACATTTTTCACATTGTATAATTTCATTCATTTTTTATTTCACACTCACACATTTTTTTTGTTTACACACGTTAAAAAATTGGAAGCGGTTGTACTTAAATTCCATCTGGAAAAATGACAAAAAGTACGGTTGTTCTTTTAGGAATAATCTGTAATAGGTCTGGTTAAAACACCAGTACTTCGGAAAGTAAAAATCAATAGTATTTTTAGCCAGTAATCACATTCTGTTTTTTGGGATGCAGGATGGGAAATGCTCTTAAAGATACATTACAAGAGGTCTCTCC
>JAGXLH010000059.1 GCA_018334795.1 Thermoplasmatota archaeon | reverse complement strand
GAAGAAAGATAGGTGTACATGGTCATACTCTCAGCACCCATAATAATAGGAAGAACAATACCAAAACTCATCACAAAAATAATAGCAATCAGCATACTCACATAGACTTCATTAAGAATCACGATGTTTTCATTACTTGTTTCATACATGGTCTTATAATCTTGCATCACTGCTTCTTGTTCAGTTTCTACGAATTCTCTGTGTTCCACACCACTATCAAGACTTTGAGAGAACCGATCTAAAAAATCTTTAAGGATCTTACTAGGAGTTCGAAGAGCGATGAAATGAAGTGTGCTAGCCATAGGATACCGCCATTGCGTTGAAAGAACGGAAACCTTTTTGATTTCCTCACCAAGACTTTTATACACTTTTTTTCCACCAAGCACATTCAAAATATCTTTTAATGAAAGATCTGAAATTGCAAGCACTCGTAAATGAGTAATAAAAAAATGCATGTTACTATCAATCTCAGTTTCTCTATTCTTATAAGAAATATAAGGATATAACACACCAAGCAAGATAGGAACAATACCACCAAAAACAAAAGTAGCAGGATGAAAAGAAACCGGAACGGGAAGAATAAATTGAAGCGTTATTGGAAGCGTTAAAACAAGAATTCCTAGAAAAATAAGCGGAAGAAGAATCGTAGTGTAAAACTTTTTACGATCCTCAAGAAGTCTATATGAAATTTTGACTTCATCAAGAAACTCATGTTTCTTTTTATCCTTTTTTTCTTTTTTTTTCGCCATACCTGCTCAACCAAAAAATAATTTAAATCGAAATAGGCAATGCTTCAATTCCTTCTCGATAAAACGTCCAAATGAACTGACATACCTCATAATAATCAAAGATTTGTTCTTCTACCATACGATCTAAAATATGCTTTCGAAGATCATACTCATCATAGATTTCAGCAGTATTTTCATACCCAGCGTTTTTCGCTATTCTTTCTTCAAGAATGTAACTATTCCTATTAGCTCTAAACACATGAACATCATCAGCAGATTTCCATTCAAAAGCAGTCCGAGACATCACACCATCCACAGCTTTATTATATCCTTCGATTTCATCAACACTAAGTACTCGTCGTAATCGTTGCCCTTTTCGTTCCACTGCCATTTGAATTAACACAAAATCAAGATTATCCATAAATGATTTTGGAACATTAATCGGATCACCAGTGAACCGCTGAATAACCTTTGTTACTGATCCAGCGTGAAATGTGGTAATACACGGATGCCCGGTTTGCATCGCTTGAAACACAACATTTCCCTCAGCACCCCGAGTCTCACCTGGAATAATGTAATCCGGGCGGGACCGAAGCGCTGCTTTTAACAAATCAAATAAATCAACACTACCTTCTTCAGTATCTGCAGTTCGCGTGAGTAACTGCTGCCACACGGTATGAGGTACATGAAGTTCAGGCGTGTTTTCAGCAGTATAAATCTTTTTATCCGGTGGAATAAACGGAATTAATGCATTTGTTGTCGTTGTTTTCCCAGAAGCTGTTTCGCCACACACAAAAAAACTTCGACCGTATTGAAGTGAAAGCCAAGCATACGCAGCCACCCCACTACTCATCGTTCCCCAATTAATGATCTGAGTGATACTAATTGGAGTTTCAGCGAATTTACGAATAGTAATACTTGGTCCTTTGACACTCACGGATTCTGGATAAATAAGATTACCACGACTTCCATCAGGCATAGTTGCATCAACAATTGGTTGAGCTTCACTAACCGCGGCTCCCATTTTTTCACTTAGTTTCCGAGCAAATACAAAAGATTCTTCTTTTGGAATCAAAATATTTGTTTTGATCATATCAAAGACTTTATGGATCGCATGAACGTTTTCCCCAGCAATAATATGAATATCTTCTAGGTAAATATCTCTCATAAATGGTTCAAGTGGTCCACCACCGATTTGTTCTTTGATAAGCGTGTATTTCATAGATTCTTTTTGGGCTGAAGTTGCCTTAATCGTTTTCGCTATTTTTTTCTTATTAAACAATCCTTTCTTTTGCAAGGGTTCATACTCTTTAGCATCTTCATCAATAATGATGATTTCATCCATTAATTCAAGGAACATTTCTTTTAATTCATCATCAGAAACCGCACTATCCTTATCTGGAGCCTTTTTCACGATTAGATGAAGTAAATCATCGAATTTCTTTTTAGTGATTTTATCTAATTCCGGTTCAATTGCTTGATACAAGCGTTCATCCATTTCAGGTAATCGATAAATATGAATAAAAACTGATCCTTTCGTAGTGTAAATAAAATTAGGAAACTCTTCATCCTCTTTTGACTTTGGGACTTTTTTATAAAACTCAGGCCGTTTCATTTTCACTTCAATATTTTTTAAATACGTTCTCAGATGAGCATGTTTATTTAAAATCTCTTGAATCTCATCCTCGGTTAACTTTTCTGAATCAGCCAATCTGCACACCCCATCTTAACTCATAATTTTTTTTCATATTTTTTTATTTATATTGTTATTGGAAGACCATCCACTCCTTCCCGAAAATACGTCCAAATAAATTGCACGACTTCATAATAATCAAATATTTTTTCTTCAACCATCCGATCCAAGATCCTTTTTCGCAAATCAAGTTCGTTATAAATCTCAGTCGGATCTTCATATCCAGCATTTTTCGCGATTTTCTCTTCGAGAATATAGCTATTCCTATTCGCTTTAAAAATATGTTTATCCGATGCTGAATTCCATTCAAATGCTTTCCGAGTGATCACGCCATCTACTGCTGAATTATATCCTTCGATTTCATCAAGGGAAAGTACTCGACGTAATCTCACTCCTTTCCGATCAACAGCCATTTGAATCAACACAAAATCAAGATTGTCCATAAACGGTTTAGGAATTCGAATCGGATCACCCGTGAACCGCTGAATAACCTTTGTTACTGATCCAGCGTGAAACGTGGTAATACAAGGATGACCAGTTTGCATCGCTTGAAACACAACTCTTCCTTCAATCCCTCGAGTCTCACCGGGAATAATATAATTAGGTCGAGACCGAAGCGCTGCTTTTAATAAATCATTTAAATCAACATGACTTTCTTTTGGACCTGTAGTACGCGTAAGTAATTGCTGCCATACGGGTTGAGGAACCTGAATTTCAGGCGTGTTCTCAGCTGAATAAATCTTTCTATCCGGTGGAATAAACGGAATCGCTGCATTACACGTGGTTGTTTTCCCTGAAGCTGTTTCCCCACAAACAAAAAAACTACGTCCATACTGCATCGCAATCCATAGATACGCTGCAGTGTAACTACTCATCGTCCCCCAATTAATGATCTGAGTAATACTGATTGGTGTTTCACTAAATTTACGAACCGTCATACTCGGTCCTTTCATACTCACATCTTCAGGATGAATAATGTTCACACGACTACCATCAGGAAGTGTTCCATCCGCTATAGGAACACCATCACTCACTGGGCTTCCAATTTTTTCACTGAAATCCTGAGAAAACGTATTAGCCCACTCTGGATCAATATAAATATTAGTCCGAACCAAATCAAATACTTTATGAATTAAATGAACATCTTCACCAGTTAAAATATGAATATCTTCAATATTTGGATCTCTCATTAACGGTTCAAGAGGACCTCCACCAACAATATCCTTAGTAATATCATATTTAATCCCGATTTTATCTTCTTTTGTTATCCTAATCTTCCCACGCTTTTTTCCCTCATCAAAAGAGGTTGCCGATTCATCCAAAACCGAGACTTTATCTAATACAGTACCAATTGCTTTTCTTAGATCCTCAGGACTTTTAATGTTTTCATAAAAATGAGCTCGTTCATACATTAGTTCAAGGATTGCATCACGTTTTTTGATTTGATCATCTGTAAGTTTTGGTTCTACTGCATGATACTCGATTTGCTCCATTTCAGGAGTTCGAAACATATGAATAAAAACAATGCCTTTCGTAGGATAAATCAAATTCGGATACTTATTATCCCCTTCCTCACTAGGAACTTTTGTGTAAAACGTGGGTTTCTTCATTTTCAACGAAATATTTTCAATATATTTCCTAAGATGAGGGTTTTCCTCCATTAACTTATGTTCTTCATCTTTATCCATCTCAGGCATAACTATTCCTCTTAGAATGCAACACCACTTGTTTCAATAGCAAGACCTGAACCAGGTTGCACTTTAAACGTAGTTGATGCTTCATAGCGATTTTGAGCACCACTAAATTTCTCGATATAAAACTGATAAACAAGTCCAATACCTGGCATATTTTCTTGAGCCACCCGATAATGAATATCACTAATCATTTGAAACGTACTATGAATCTCATCACTCCAATCATTAGGATTAGCCGTAACAATGATGATTTTACCAGATCCTTTTAATCGATTAAAAAAACTGGTAAGATCCATCAAATTATCCTCATTTAAACTCTCACTAAGAAGCGTGGATAATGAATCAATAAAAATAATTTCAGGATCAAAAATCTTTTTAGTAGTAAGTAACGCATCTAGATACGTATGCTTTGGTTTTGGCTCAGCAAGAGTTACCTCTGTTGAAATAAAAAAAAGTTTGCCACTCATTAAAAAATTACGCGTATCATATCCAACTGAAGATGTTTGACGTAAAAAACTTTTCACACTATACTGCGTAGAAATATAAGTACATGTATGCCCTTGTGATAAGAAACCATATCCAAAACGTTGACAAAAAATACTTTTTCCAGCTCCTTCTTTTCCTTCAAGAAAAACAAGGGATCCATCTGGAATTTCTTTTCCGAATCGTTCAGCAAAACCATCTTTCTCTCCATTTCGTTCAAGAATCAATGATTTCGTCTTACTTAACTCACCCATATAACGTTTAACACCTCAATGACTTTTTTATGGAATAGTGAATATGAATTCATCATCAACTGATTGCGGTCCAACCAAACGCAGAGTTTGCCCACCACTTCCAATCATTCCTGAATCAACATACAACGTACTGATCTCACCAGGTCGGATTGATTCAACTGAAAAATTATAATCTGGAGAAGTAACCACTTCACCATCAATGAATGCTGAAAATGTATCAGCGGTAGTAACAAGTTTATTACCACCTGTGTTTTTCACATAAAACAAATAATCAGATCCCGATAATGGAATATGTTCTGGATCATTAATCACGGTAAACTCAGTATCTAAAACTTCTTGCACACGAATTGCTCGTTCTGAAAAACTTGAATTTAAATCAAAAGTCACTGCTAAGAATACTCCAGATACAGCTCCAGCTGCAATCACTGAAGCAATGAAGAATACGACATGTGAACCAGTTACGCTAAACCCCATTTTTTATGTCATCCCATCTACAATTTTTTTTATTTAAGGATATGAATACGTTGCATAATCACAAATTCCATTTTTGGTAATCACTTTAACTTGATGCACTCCAGATCCAGATATTCCAGGTACCATCATGGTATAAGAACTTTCAGGAAACCAGTACAACTCATCAACTGCAAATACCGAATTTGATCCATCGATTAACACAGTAATATACGATGTTTCAATCACGGTAGATCCACTATTTGTAAGGTTAATAGTTAGATCATGAAGTGAATTATTAGCTTGTGTACTCATATCATTTATTTGAATATCCGTTTGCAATTCTTCAACCGCACGATTTCTCATCTTATCATAGCTTTCATCTAAATCAGTTAGTACCGGAAGAACAGTTCCCACAGACACCTCAAGGACCATAAGCAATCCCACACCTAAGATTGCAAATGAAGCTGAAATTGAAAATCCTATGTGCTCACCATCCTTTCACCAATTATACTGATACTCCATTTAATGGAGAGTAAACAATTACTAAATTCAAATATTTAATTTTTTTTAGGAAGACAACGAAATCTTGTTTTTACTGTTTATGATGATACGTATCAACCTTTTTTTCGATTCGAGCAAGCTCCCCATTGATTCGTTCAACGAAATGTTTCTCAAACTTCTTTCCTTTTAACCGTTGAATATACATATACGATTGAATATGATCTTTAGATGGAAGATCGGATGATTTATCACTGTTCTTCTTAGATCCTTCTGTTGTATCTTTTCCTTCAGTAATGCCTGTTGCATACTCAAGTAAACTAATCTTCACATCATCAGAAATCCAGTCAACATCAACATAATAATCAAGGACATGAGCTAAATTCTCATGACCACAACGATTCACCAAATATTGAAGCCAATTCATTAATACAATAATACTTTCAGGATTAGTAGGAATACTTTCCAACGGATCAGTAGTTAAATGTTTCGTTGAAACTGATTCATCATACGGAAGTTGAAACTCATCATCTCTAGCTTCCTGGCGGGGTTGTTGATCTGAACCTTGCCCCTCATCTGCGAAACCATTTTGTTTTTCTTCTTCCAACATATCGATTTTTTGTTGTAATTCTTCGATTTTCTCCATAAACTCAGAAACACTCTGATCATCAACTGAGTCAGACCCGGTTGATACTTCAGAACTATCGATTTCTTCATCAGTTGCAGAGTCCACTTGATCATTTTCAACTGATGCACTTGATTCAACAGAGTTCTCTGTTGGATTAGGTAATGAACCAGTTTCCTTATACGTCTGAATCAAACTATGAATCTTTTCAGCCAACGCATAAAGTTGATCTTTAGTGATATCAACTTGTTTTTCAACGAGTTTCTGTTCAAGTTTCTCAGCAATCGACTGAGGAATGATCTGATCAGCAACAAGAGAAGATAACTCTAATTGTAAATCAAACTCTGCAGCATCAGACTGCCCACCTTGCTTAGTATCCTCACTCATAATCCAAATACCTAATTCATATTACCGGCTTTTAAATTTTCGATAAAAACATCAATTGCCGAATCAAGCGTACTTTCAACCTTAGTTCCAGGAGTCATCTCGGAAAACGATAATTCAATAATCCGTTCCATCTCTTGATCTGATAAATCCACTTCAAAACTTGGTTCAACAGCAGGTTGATTTTGTTGAACAGTTTGTATCATACCATTACCTGATTCAAGTGTTGATAATTTCTCCTTTAACGTATCTACTTCCCGAGTAATATTTTCTAAAGACTCTAGTCGCTTCCTCGTAACTTTTGATAATCCAACAAAAGGATTCATCTGTTCAGAAACGATTTCATACAAACTCACCAAATCATCTAAATCCTTAGAAAGCGAAGAAATCTTTTCTCCCACCGCATTAATATCTTGTTGATTCTTTTTAATTTGAAAATCAAAATCCTTAATTCGTTGTAAAATAGCTCTTTTTTGTTCAAGTTCCTCACGAGTCGATGCTGGAGCAGTTGTCCCTTGTTCTTCAGTTTCTTCGACAAGATCGCTCATATCATCTAAATCATCATCCTCAGATTCATCTTTTTTATCTGATTCAGAATTATCAGATTTCTTTTCATCTTTAGACCCGTCAGCATTCTCATTAAGTTTGATAACCTTACGAAGATTCTCAACATCCTCTTTAGATTCTTCCTTTGGCTCTTCCGCTTTGGCAACTGGCGCATCAGAAGACTCTTTCTCCTTATTCTCGGTACCTTCTGATGCATTATCAGAGTTTCCCATCTTTAGCTTTATCGGTACCCCTCCTAGCAATCCACCTGCACAAAATAATACACATCAGCTATAAAAACATTATTAAGTATTCAAATCTAAATTGTTCTAAATAACAAAAAGTATTAAAATTAGTATCAAATTGAGTATGAGTAACGACGGATAGGGAAATTTTGTCGAAAAGACCATGACAAGAAAGATGGAGAGGCCTATTTTCATTCGTGACAAAAACCCACTTGCTCAAGGGTCAAGCTTAGTGGTAGGTATCGATAAGAAAGGAAAAATCATCCGATTTAATGATACGTTAGAACAATTCACAGGATCTGTAAAAAAAGATGTTCTTGATGTTCCTTTTGCATCTTATTTTTCAAAACAGATCCCAAAAAAAGAATTAGAAAAGTTAGTCAAACAAGCTCGATATAACCCAGATTCTCTAGATATTGATACTTCTTTTCGAACGGTTCAAGGTGACGATGTAGTGGTTTCCTGGACGGGTTTTGCTATAAAAAATGATGAAGATGGCAGAGTATCACAACTAAATCTTGTTGGAACGCCACAAAAACAAATCACATCATCTGCACAATCTAAAAAAACTTCTAAAAAGAAAAATTCCACTCCGAAAAGTAAAACAAAAAAACAAAAAAAATCAGAAAAAAAATCAACAACAAAACCAGAAGAATCAAAACAAATTTTATCAGCATCTCAATCTAAAAAACAAGATTCAAAAAATGAAGAACTATCTAAACCAAATCCTAAAAAAACAGAGAATAAAAAGAAAAAATCAAAACTTAAAAAACAAAATAAAGAAAACAAAACCTCGTCAAAAACCAAATCATTTAATACTAACTCCTCCAAGAAAAAAAGGAAAAAAATTAATATAAAACGAAAATCGAAATCGAAAAAAACAAAAGAACCGAATACTGAAAAATTAGAAGAGAAAATTAACGATCAAAAAAAGAAAAAATTATTTAGTAAACGCATTTCTTTTAAAAAACGAAAACCAAAAAGTTCTCCTAAGAATGAAAAACAAACCAATTTATTATCTAAAACGCTAAAGATTTCCAAACCATCCTTATTTTCAAAAATTAAAACGCCTTCTTTTAACATAAAACCTAAAAAAAAACAGGGCCAAATTAAACACAAACATAAATCAGAAAAAAAATCAGTGAAACAATTAAAAAAGGAACTTAGTAAACTTACCAAACAAAACAGAAAACTTGAAAACAAATTACAAGAAATACAATTGAATAAACAAAAAATAAAAGATTTTTTTAATACCAACCTTCGATTCTTTAGAGATAGCATTGGTATCAAAAAGAAAAGAGAAGAATTCCGATTGATGATGAAGCAACTTTCTGATCGAAAACAAAAATTGGAACAATTAGAAACTGACATGGTCCTTGAAAAGAAAGAATTCAAACAAAAAATCGAAGAATTTATTTTATGGCGAGAAAAACTTGAAAAATTAGAACAAGAAATTGAAAAACGTCGAAAATTTCTTTCAGAACAAGAAACATTTCTAAACAGCCAATATGACAAAGTATTATCTCATGAACTCTCTCAACCCGCATCATATACTCAAGAACTAAAACAGGAAGCGGAAATAGATGAAGAATCAAAAGATGATTCAGGCCTCATTGAAAAAGAAGATTTATTTAATTCACTCACTGTAGAAGCAGCAGTTTTACAACGAGGTAGAATCAAAAAAATTAATGATCTTTTCGCGAAAATGCTGGGTTTTTCAGAAGATGATCTTATCGGAAAACATTTAGTTGATTTTGTCACCCCTTTAGGATTAGAAGGTGTTGAACATCATTATATGAATCGATTAAAAGGCGTGGATGATTTATCCTATCAAACCGTGTTTATGTCTAAAACAAAAGATGAAATACCCGTAAAAGTAAATATTAAAAACACTGATTTTCATGGGGAACGAGCTGAGATTGTCACATTTAATGAACTATGAACTACATCGCCTTATTAGTTTAGAAACTATTTTTTCACTCATTTTTTCAACAGTATTTTTATTAGTCGTAATCTTTAAATAATCAGTTACCAATTAAATGGTAGAGATGGGTTAGATGGGTATTGTGCATGAAGTTTGTTGTACTGCTCTAGAAAATAATGTAGATACGTAGTTCTGATTGCTAATGTATTATTGGTTGTATCTAGTCTGTACCTTATTCTCTTAAAAAATAACCTTTGAGAATAGATAGATTATGACAATAAAAAAATCGATGAAACAATTCATTTGCATACTTGCCATTTTCTCTTTGTTAAGTCTCTCTTTTCATATCTATGTTTCATCATCCTTTTTTTCAACTCGGGCAGAGGAAACAACTCCATCGATTTCAATTGAAAACATGCAAAGCTATCCAAAAGTTGGTGGAGAATGGACGGTGAGTTTCACCGTCAAAGGAACAGCTGACTTAATTATCACTGCTGTTAAAGGAACGACGTGGAGCACCCAAATCGAGAATGATTGCGACCTTGTTTTTAATAATATTAAAAATTCAACAAAAACATTTGACACAATTTGGAGAAATAATTCAGTTATTGTTAAGAATTTTTCCTCTACAACGCTTGTTCAGGAAGTTTCAAAAGTAAACACACTCGGAAAACATGTATTACAATTTAAATTTGGAACTGAAACGGTATTTGCCTATAATGATGCAGATAATTGGTGGAACAGTACTTGGGGATACCGAAAAAAAATAACGATTAACCATAGTCAAGTTGAGGAACCATTAACTGACTTTCCCATCTTATTAAATATCACTGATAATGATTTAAGACAAAAAGCAAATTCTGATGGAAGTGACATCGCCTTTATTTCATATGAAGATAATTCCACTCAACACGATCATGAAATAGAAAGTTTCTCAGATGGACACTTGACTGCATGGGTAAAAATACCACAGCTTTTTTCAACGAAAGATTCAATTTTTTGGATGTATTATGGTAATGCTGCAAGTACAGATCAACAAAGTCCAAATGTGTGGGATTCAAATTTTACAATGATTCATCATTTAAATGAGAATTCTAATCCACATATTGATTCATCAATTTATTCTAATGATCTCCTCCT
>JAGXLH010000058.1 GCA_018334795.1 Thermoplasmatota archaeon | reverse complement strand
GTAATAGATTTTTGTTGTTCTTCAATGATGTTAATCTGATAGGAGGGAATAGAATATTTTGGTTCTTGATAATTATATTCAGTTATGCTTTCATCTTCTACGCTGATCAATCGATATCCCCAGTAGGCATCACCACTGAAACTACTTGAAACGGTTGTGGTTGTGACATATAATGTTTCATTATCTATGGTGATATCATCATAGTGAACATGTCCATCAAACACAGCGTCAACATTGTTTGATCTGATAAGATTAAGAATTGCTTCCTGGTTATAATAACCATTTCCAACAAGAGAGTCTTTAGTAGTATTCCATAATGGATTGTGATGCATCATCATAATTGTTTGATTTGTTTCTGAATGACTTGCTAGATCATTTTCAATCCAGGCTAATTGATCTTGCTGTATGCTTCCTCCCCAGTTGAATACGAGATAGGAGAAGCCAAGCCGTGCTTTATATGGCCAATCATAAGAATTAATGCTTAAAAAATGAGTGTTATGATAATCAAAAGAATAGTATAATGGTCCAAAGTAGTCCTCCCAGAGTTTAAGTCCATCTTGAAATGTTTGAACGTATCCATCATGGTTTCCCGGGCAAAGAAAAGTTGGAACATCAAAATCTTGAAGGATTTCATAACAGGTTTGATATTCAAACGTGTATTCAAATGGATATAGTTGGCCAAACGTGAGATCCCCAGAAATAATGACAAAATCCGGGTTGAGAAGATTGATTTCTTCAACGGTTTTTCGTGCTGCTTTCCAGCCGATGATCTCCTTAAAATTTTCAGTTAATCCGCGAGGATCACCAATATGAAAATCAGTGAGATGAACAAAGGTGTACGAACCATCTATTTCTTCTTTAACGCTGATAGATCGTGGCCGGGTAGTAGAATAGGTTTCACCTTCTGCTTCAATGGTAAGTGTGATATTATAGAGTTCTGGTACCGCATCTTCGGGAATGGTAACAGTTGCATATTTTATGTTTTGTTCTTCAGTGATTGACTCAATTGGTAATTGAACATTCTCAGCAAGGGCGTCATATGCAGTGGTCATGGTGACAAAAAGTGAATCAAATGAGATTGATTGAAATTGAATAATGAATGATTGTGTTGGTGTTACTATTACAGGTATTGATGAGCGTGGATAAATAATAATGATTTCTTCAGAAGTATCAAGATTTTGATAATACTCTTTATAGGTTTGAAAACTAATTGGTTCAGTTAGCGGTGTATCGGTAAACTGATGTGTGGGAAGTGAAAGATTAGTTGGGATAAGAAGAAAAATACTAGCAATTGTTAAAAAGAAGAGTATTTGTTTTTGTTTCATATTATCACAATATGAATATATTTTACAATTTATTATATTTATCGTTCAAATTGTAAAAAAACGGGGAAATCATATTTACTAACAATAAAATATTTTTTTATCATAGAAATTTAAACCAATTTATAATTTCGTAATAGTAAACATTTATCCCAATTGCACTGGCGACCGCCAATCAAGTCCCGGCGTACGCATGCCAATCTTTGGAATCAATGGCATGTTTCTTTTATGTTGACTACACACACGCATATCCTGAATTCGAGCGACATCCTTCACATCAATATTTAATGCTTTTGCGATGTCCGCAACATCCATTTTCCGTTCTAACCCTGCAAGAATCTGATCAAGGGTTTCATAGGTCATATTCAATTCTTTCTCATCAGTTTGCCCCTTCCAAAGCCCTGCTGTTGGTGGTTTTTCAATCATACATGTTGGAAGTTGTAATGTTCTTGCGATTTGCCAAACTTGAGTTTTATATAAATCACCTAGAGGCATAAAATCAACGCCACCATCACCATACTTAGTTAAATAACCAATTAAAAACTCGGATTTATTCGATGTTCCACAAACTAAACTGTTGGTTTTATTTGCATATGCATACAACATCACCATACGCAAGCGAGCTTTCACATTGGCTTTCACTAATTTATCTTTGGAAGACTGAGTTTGATTTAAAAAATCGTTAACAATACCTGTGATATCCTGTTCTTCTACAGTTAAATCAAAATCTTTCTCTAAAACCGAGACATCATGTCGATCCTTTGCAGGCGTTGCTTCATCTGGAAGAAACAAACAATGCGTATGTTTTTTTCCAAAGACTTGTTGGCAAAGAACAGCAGCAACCGCTGAATCAACGCCACCAGACAATCCCAATACGATAGAATCAGAGTGAGCATTTTTCACATATGTTTTCATGAAAAGCTTAATCACCGTTGTTGCTTCTTCTTCATTAAATGATGATAATAATGACATAGCACGCACAGACCTACTTGAAAATGCCATCTGATACAACATTAAAATGTTTACTGTATCATTTAAATCTAAATAATCTTACTTTATTTGAAACAACGAATGACCCTGAGCATCCATGCCAACAACTAAGGGTCCAAAACTTTTGACCTGAAAAATCCATATTGCTTCAGCCATTCCAAGATCATCCAACCAAAACACATCTTCAACCCGTGTTATCTGATCTGCTGCAAGTGCCGCAGCACCACCTGTATATGACAAATAGACGCCTCGATTTTTAAGTGCCTTTAAGGTTTTTTTTCCCATTCCACCTTTTCCAATGATAATATTGAGATTTGGAAATTTTTTAAGGATATCGGATTCAAATAATTCAAGTCGACTACTTGTAGTAGGCCCTGCAGCAATCACCTTCCACGTTTTTTTTGTTTTTTTCATCAACGGACCACAATGATATAATCCTAAGGAACCTGGTTGAAATGGTAAATCATCATTTGATGTTTGCAAAAGACGTTGATGAGCTTCATCTCGGGCAGTAAACAGTTTTCCAGTTAAATAAACAATATCACCAACATGAAGATCTTGTATTTTATCAGTTGAGTTGGGAATTGTTAAGTTATATTCACTCATTAATCTCATTTCACCTCATAGGTTCCCTCATTATGAAGAATCATTGTAGCACGACGATCCGCCCAACATTGAACCACTAATCCAACAGGTAAACTAGCAGGATGTCTGGGTGCATGTTCAACATGAACATCAAGAACTGTTGTTTTTCCACCAAGACCCATCGGACCAATACCACTTTGATTAATATCCTGGATAAGGTCTTCTTCTAATTGTGCAATTTTTTTATCTGGATGCCGGTGACCAACTGGTCGAAGTAATGCAAATTTACCAAGTTTCATGGCAAGATCAGCACCTCCACCAACCCCAAGACCTACAACAGTTGGAGGACAAGGATTTCCACCGGCTTGAATCATAGTTTCGACCACAAAATCTTTAACACCCTGAAGACCAACACCAGGTTTTAACATCACCAGTTTACTCATATTCTCACTTCCACCCCCCTTAGGAACTGCAGTAATAGTAACATCTGAACCAGCAGTAAAATCCCACGTAATCGCGGGGATGTATGCACCAATGTTATCCTTATGATTTTTTTTTGTGAATACATCGAAAGTGTTTGGTCTTAACGGTATTGTTTCAGTTGCCTGTTTCACTGCTTTTTTAATTAATGATTTAAGTCGTCCAACATATTGAAAATCTTCACCAACTGTTATGAAAAACGTTTGAACACCAGTATCTTGACAAATAGGTCGTTTAGTTTCAGCAGCAATTTTTGCATTTTTTATCATGGTTTGCAATTGAATCTTAGCAATACCTGTTTCCTTTTTTTCATATTCAATCAATGCATCTAATACATCTGTTGGAAGCTGTGTTTCTGCTTTGAAAATAAGATCGACTAAACCCTGAACAATATGTTCCTCATCCATACGTCTAACAATACAATAAATACAGTTTTAGCATAAACAACTTTTGCACCAGAAACTAGTAATCCAAAATAATTGAAAAGAGTTTAGACAAATCCGTTTATCTTATAGATAAGAACCAATTAGTTTCTATAATATCACAAAATCTTTTAAAAATAACGCAAAAAAAATAATAGAAAATCATTAATATGAAATTTTTTATTATTATTTTTATGTATAAAATTATTTGGTATAAATATTTGCTAATTTTTTTCTCAATAAGCATCCTTTTGACCACCTCATTATTTTCCCCAGCTCAAGAAATAAATCTTAATACTACATCAACTACTCACCTACATTTGAATAAGGAACAGATAACATCAATCGTAGAGCAAAAACTAAATCTTCTCGATATAAATAAGTATTCCTTAGAGACCATCATTGCTTATTATGATCAAATAGATCATCGTTCACTTTTTTATGTTGTAACATTAAAACCAACTGGGTTTATGATTATTACTTCAAATTATATGCTTCCACCAATTATTGGTTATTCTTTTACTTCATCATTTAATCAAAATTCAGACGAACATGATATGTTTATTGAATTCATTACAACAGATCTGAAACAACGAATCCATTCTAGTGAAAAAACAATTCATAAACGTGAATGGAACAAGGTACTATCAAATTCTTTATCTGTTCATTCCACAACGGTCAGTGAACAATGGCCCCCGAAAGGTTATTCCTCAACTGAAGGATGGATTGAAACCCAATGGCATCAGGATTCACCATACAATGATTTATGTCCAATAGACTTAGAAAGTAATACACGAGGTGTTGCTGGTTGTCCTGCAGTAGCAATAGCTCAAATCCTTAATTATCATCAGACGATAAATGGCGTCTTCTTCAATGACACTGATGATTACACGCATAATTATGGACAACGATTTCGAATTGATGATGATTACCAAGAATATGGATTCCCCTCATTCCCAGAATTAAACACTTATCTAGAAACAATTCAAACACATTTTAATCAAAACATTCTATTAACAGACGTGGATAAAGCAGCGCTTATCTTTGCCTGTGGAACCGCTGCAACACAAGTGTATTCACCACAAGGATCAGGAACCTTTGGTGTCTCTCAAGCACATGAGGCATATCAAAAATTTAATTGTGAACAAATCGAATTATTAACTTCAGAAGATGAAGAGATATATGATTATATTATCCAAAATGTGAAAATTGGGTTACCGGTTCATCTAGCAATTGTCAATGAAGCATGGAATGCAGGACATAACCTTATCATCGATGGGTATAACACAGATGACTGTTATCATTTGAATTTCGGTTGGGGTGGATCATTTGATGGATGGTATGATCTTCCAGATGAACTTCCGTATGAATTAACATTCATTGAAGGAGTAATCGTAGATATTCTTGTCCCAATGGATGCTGCTGATTTAACCACAAGTGGATCGATTCAGCTTACAGATATAACTCCAGGTTCACCAGTTAATGGTAGTTTTATTATTCAAAACAAGGGAGATTCGGATTCTCTTTTAGATTGGAAAATCGAATCATATCCAGATTGGGGAATATGGGAGTTCTCTGAAGAACAAGGTAATGATTTAACTCCAGATCAAGGAGAAAATGAAATCACGGTTAATATTGAAATACCTTCAGAGAAATCAAAAACGTTTACAGGAGGGATAAAAATTATTAATACGAATAGTCCAAATGATTTCGAAGTCATCCCCATCTCAATAGCCACACCACAAACAAAACAAATATCATATTTACCTAACTGGATGAATAAATTTTTAGAACACTGTCCTTTCTTTTATCAAATCATAAACAAAATAGTAAACCAATAAATTGATTTTAAAGATAAAAAAAGAAAAAAGAAAAATTGATGAAATGTTTATTGTGCTTTATCGATTTCATCAACTGCTTCTGGATTAGCAAGCGTTGAGGTATCGCCAACTTCTTTTCCAAGTGCTTTAGATCGGATAACCCGACGCATGATCTTTCCACTTCGAGTTTTTGGTACATCAGTAACAAACCAGATTTCATCTGGACGGGCTATTTTTCCCACTTCTTCACCAACATGAGTTCGAAGTTCTTGTTTCAATGCATCAGATGGTTCCACATTTGTTTTCAATACCACATATGCAGTGATTGATTCACCTTTAAGATCATGGGGTTTTCCAACAACAGCTGATTCAGCCACTTTATCATGACTGACCAATGCAGATTCAACTTCACTGTTTCCAATACGATGACCTGAAACATTAAGCACATCATCGGCTCGGCCTTGAATCCAGAAGTATCCATCAGAATCTTTTCGAGTAACATCGCCGGCAAGATAAATATCATCGAATTTACTCCAGTACGTATTTCTATATCGTTCTGGATTTTTGTAAATACCACGAAGCATACCTGGCCATGGATGGGTAAGTACAAGGTTTCCACCAGCGTTGGTGATTGGTTCTCCGTTTTCGTTGTAAACATCAGCTGAAACACCAGGGAATGATTTTGTTGCTGAACCAGGTTTTAATGGAGTGAGTGGAAGTGGCGTGATTGCAAAGTGACCGGTTTCTGTTTGCCACCAGGTATCCATAATCTGGCATTTTTCTCCACCGATATGTTTGTAATACCACATCCATGCTTCTGGATTGATTGGTTCTCCAACAGATCCAAGTAAGCGAAGTGAATTAAGATTATGTTTTTCTGGCCATTCTTCTCCAAATTTCATAAATAATCGAACGCTAGTTGGAGAGGTATATAACACACTGACTTTGTATTTTTCAACGATTTCCCACCATCGATCTGGGCCTGGATGATTTGGTGCTCCTTCATAAATAATTGAGCTTGATCCAAGGATTAATGGTGCATATACAATGTATGAGTGTCCGGTAATCCACCCAATATCAGCTGCACACCAATATACATCATCGTCTTTGATATCAAAAACCCATTTAAGGGTTGTTGCAGTACCAAGAGCATATCCTGCATGTGCATGGATTATTCCTTTTGGTTTACCTGTTGTTCCAGAGGTATACAGGAAGAATAATGGATCGTTTGCATCAGTTTTGACGGTTTCACATTCTTCAGGTTCATCTTTGACGATTTCATTCCACCAAAGATCGCGGTCATCAGTCCAATCAACTTCATCACCAGTTCGTTTGTAAACGATGGAATGTTCAACGGTTGGTGCGTCTTCAAGTGCTTCATCAGTTTGTGATTTTAATGGGACTTTTTTGCCACGTCGATAGAAACTATCACAAGTAATCACAAGTTTTGCTTCGCAATCATTGACTCGATCTCTAAATGCTTGTGCACTGAATCCAGAGAAAACAACAGAATGAACTGCTCCAAGTTTTGCAGTTGCAAGCATTGCGATTGGAAGTTCTGCAATCATTGGCATGTAAATGCCGACTCGATCTCCTTTTTTGATGCCGAGTTTTTTCATTGCGTTTGCAAGTTTGTTGACTTCCACATATAAATCATGATACGTAAGTTCTTTGTCAGCATCTCCAGGTTCGCTTTCAAAGTAATATGCGACTTTATCCTTATTTGGTCCTTTTGCGTGTTTGTCTAATGCATCGTGTACAATATTGTATTTTCCGCCAGTAAACCATTTTGCGAATGGTGAGTCCCAGTCGAGGACATTGTCGTATGGTTCGTAGAATTCAAGAATTTCATCTGCCATTTCTTTCCAGAACCATTTGTAATCATCTGTTTTTTTGTATAATTCTTCTAAACTGTCAATGTTGTGTTCTTTCATCCACTGCTTTACGTTTGTTTTTTCAACAAAATCTTTGGATGGTTTAAAAATTCGTTTTTCATCCATTAAGACTGTAATGTCTTCTTCCGCCATTATTTTCTTACCTCCTAGGGTGTATATTGTTATTGGGTTTGTTTTTTTTGAAGTCAACCATTCAACATCTCTAAAAATAGAGATGATGAGTTTTCTTGGTTTTTTTACTCCCCCAATATTTTCTTTTTTTATAGGATTGAATTGGAGTTTCTTAATCCTCTATTTGGGAGGGGCGAAATATCATTACAGTATAAGTAATTTTTCATATTGTGGCTTCTATTTTTTTGTAATTTTGGTAAGTATTTTCAGTTATTTTTTACCTTTTTTCCAATTTTTGTGATGTTTTTCCAACAAATTGTTACATTATTCAGATTGAAATATTAACTAAAAATAATTGTATTATTTGAATATTATTCGATAATTTTATTTGCAATTGGATGAAAAACAAAATTTTTCATAAAAACCATACGTTCAAACATATACTTACGAACAAGTGGAGTATATGAAATAAAGTCATTTTCCTTCAAAAAACGAATCTTTTTCATCTTATCTTCCTTATATTCCTGATATGTTTGATACGCAGACACCATTACGAGTTCATACTTACGACGAGCTAGAAAAACAGTGGATGAAGCATCCAAATACATAATATCCTCAATACTTGGTGCTTTACCGGGACTAAACTGATAATGATAAAAAGAAAGAATTTCAAAGCCGAGCTGTTTTAAATCCGGAATGGTTAAATGTTTTAATAAGTGCAAATCAAAAAACTTTTTCTTCATCCTTGAAACCGTATGCCTGGATAATCCAACGATCTCTCCAATCTGCTGTGTTGTCGCTGTAGGATATTGAATCAACGCAGTATACACTTTCTTTTCCTTTGAGGATAGTGAATGTACCTGATCCATGTCAAAGTCATGACCATCTGATTTGCGTTCATCAGCATCTTCGATATTAAACATAGATTGAAGAACCCGACTAAAATCAAAAAACCGGATAATCTCACTAGATTCAAAAGGGAAAATAACTTCACTTGGATACTCTTTTTCTAACAAACCAAGCGATCCGAAGGTTTCAGTTCGAATATCATCAATTCGGCCAATGCTCGAGTAATTCTTTGCTAAACTAATAGAAAAACCTTTTTCTTGTTCACCAGTTGAAAAAAAGATCTCATCAAAAACCTCAATTGTTTTCTTGGTTATTGAGACTCGTTCCTCAAGGGGAATAACCGGATTAAATTGAGTATAAATTACAGCCAGCAGTTCACTGCCAAGTCTATTTAATAATGGCACTAACATCTGGCGAAATACGTTTTGATCATGCAATCGCCTTTTGATAGAGGTTAATGTAGAAAGTTTAACATTAATTTTTTCAGAGAGCTCACTATCATTTAAACTGGGATACCGCACTAATCCATATAACACTCGTTGTTCATTAGGAGTCAATGAAATAGATTTCACACCTGGACGGAATGTAAACCATCTTTAATATATTTTTCTCATTTTACCCACATCCAAATATGTATATTGTAAAAAAGAGATTAATAAAGCCAAAAATAATCATTTTAACAATTAAAACTCTTGTTAATTAGTTAATTGACGAATTAGTAATGAAAACATTTATTAAATATTCATGTATTTCTCCGAAAAATCCCAAAAAAAAGAGAGGCTAGACATATGGGAAAATCATTAACTAAAAAAATACTTGACAAACACATTGTTGACGGCACCCCAAAACCAGGGGAGGAAGTAGGAATAAAAATCGATCAAACACTCACACAAGATGCAACAGGTACCATGGCATACCTTCAATTCGAAGCTATGAACGTACCTAAAATCAAAACAGAACTCTCTGTGAGCTACGTCGACCATAACACCGTTCAACAAGGTTTTGAAAATGCTGATGATCACAAATATTTACAAACAGTGGCAGCAAAATATGGCATCATTTATTCAAGAGCTGGAAACGGAATCTGCCATCAAGTCCATTTAGAACGCTTCGGAAGACCCGGAAAAACACTACTTGGATCAGATTCACACACACCAACTGGTGGTGGAATAGGCATGATTGCCATAGGAGCAGGGGGACTTGATGTTGCCGTAGCAATGGCTGGAGGACCATTTTATTTAACCTATCCAAAAGTCATCAAAGTAAATCTCACTGGAAAACTCAAACCATGGATTAGTGCAAAAGATGTTGTTCTCACCATGCTTCAAAAATTCACTACCAAAGGAAACGTCGGATATGTATTTGAATACGGCGGACCTGGTGTGAAAAACTTATCAGTTCCAGACAGAGCAACCATTACCAACATGGGCGCAGAATGTGGTGTCACAACATCAGTTTTCCCAAGTGATGAAGTCACTAAAGATTTTCTAAAATCGCAAGACCGCGAAGATCAATGGATTGAAATGAAAGCAGATGAGGATGCAGAATACGACCAAGTTGTAGAAATCGATTTAGGAAAAATCGAACCACTTGCATCCACACCACACAGCCCCGGAAACATCGAATCCATTGAAAATCTTGCAGGAATGAAAGTTGATCAAGTCGCTGTTGGGAGTTGTACCAATTCATCATACCGGGATTTAATGACTGTTGCAAAAATCGTTGATGGAAAAACAGCACATCCTGATGTTAGTTTTGTTGTTGCACCCGGTTCCCGGCAAGTACTTCAAAATATTAGCATGGAAGGAGGACTTACTTCAATCATTAATGCAGGAGCACGAATAGCAGAAAGTGCTTGTGGATTTTGTATTGGAAACAGCCAAGCACCAAAAACTGATGCGATTACTCTAAGAACAAGCAACAGGAACTTTTTAGGACGATCTGGGACTAAAAGCGCTCAAGCCTATTTAGTCAGTCCTGAAACCGCTGCAGCAGCAGTTCTCACTGGAGAATTTACTCCACCACAAAATCTTGAGGAAATGGGAATTCCATATCCTGGCGTGAGCATGCCTGAAAAATTCCATATCGATGACAGTATGTTCATTTTCCCAAAAGAAGCAGATTCATCAGTGGAAATCTACCGAGGACCAAACATCAGTGATCCACCAGCAAGTAACCCACTAAAAGATGAAATTTCTGGAGAAGTCACCATCAAAGTCGAAGATAAGAC
>JAGXLH010000057.1 GCA_018334795.1 Thermoplasmatota archaeon | reverse complement strand
GAGAGAATAAGCAGTTCCTTCTACAGCTAGCTGCCAAATAATAATCCCGGTATCCTGATTAATAGCATACACATTTTGTCTCTCTGATCCTACATACACCATATCATCAGTGACCACTGGCACACTTACGATTTTACCAATTGGTTTGGTATTCATCACCATCCAACCCAAATCAAGCATATGCAATCCTTCATCAGATCCAACAAATAACTGATGATTTGAAACCACAGGTTTTGTAGGATTATTCCCAAGTTGTTCAGACCAAAGAACTTCTTTATCAACAGATGATACTGCATAAAGCATCCCTGTTGAAGTCGTTGAATAAATAATATCTTCTACTCTTGTTGAAAAAGAATAAAAATCATTTGAATTTTCTTCTAATGAAATCTTCCATTCCTCATCAATCTCTGAAGAACAAACCACTTCATTAGCACTCATCTGAACAGCGTGATCTTCAGGTAATCCAAACACTTCAACCCATCCATTTGGTGCCAATGATTCATAATACACATCAGGTGAGTCAAAATAGGCCATTGACAACGTTTTCCCACCCGGATTACCACTATGCACTAGCATACCATTATGATCAAGTAAAGATGTACTAGTTATCTTACAATCCGGTGAGTAGGTACCAATAGGATCAGTTCCCATGATTTGTTTAACGATTTCAACATCAATACGTCCATAATATTTGTTCCCTAATTCCTCAAAAGCAATATCTCGAGCTGCAGGAAGATACCACGGCGTATGATATTGATAATTATTAAGCCCTAAAACAAGATGATAAATGTATTGTTGAATGAATAATTTCCAATCCATTTTCTCCCAGCGAACTCCAAAATCCATAGGATTATTACTCGACCATTGAAATCCATCAGTGGTTCGTTCAATGATAGCATCTTGATACAGACCCAGTTCATACCGGGCAATCTCACCGGTTTTTGTATCTGCAATCAACCAAACCGCATTCATCACTCCATCATTATCCGTTCGTAATAACCTAATTACATCATCAATACTATCAGAATATTGAACTGCCTTACGAGCTCGTACCGCCAGAGGAAGTCCTTTTTCAGACCAGGCACCTTGTGGAAGCGTGGTTTCAATAAAAGTAATACCTTGCTCGTTCTGATAAAAGTCATGATCACTCCATATATAACCTGGTGCACAACTCATTTGAAAACGGTAACCGTCTTCAGGTATTACATCTAAAATAATATTCCAGCGAATCGCAATATAATACGACCACCACCACATTCCAGCACCATCAACGCTACTCCACATGGAATTAGAAATAATAACCTCATCATTTGTGGTTGCATTACCAGTTGCGATAAATGAACTACAATGATGATGACCAATATCTGTAGATGCATCTGGAATAAAATCATTAACGAATTCTTCAGCTGAAAGCGATGAATACTGAGAAATCGTTGGTTGAATAAGTGCAAAAAATGAACGTAATGGATGAATGCCTTTCCGAATCTTTCGATCTGTTATCTTTGAAAGCATTTCATACATTTCATTAGACGCAAGCACATCTTTATATGAAATTGGGTCTCCATACAAGGTTAATCCTCGTTCGGTAACCCCAGCTGCAATCCCTCGTATCTCCTGACGATATTCATCAGGATACTCATCCCAATACATGTTTTCAGCAAGATTAGTACAAAACTCCCACCAGTTCAATGCAATGGATTCATATTGATCCTCGGAAAGTATTGGTCGAAGTGGTTTAATACCGGGATGATTCAAAATCATCTTACTCCACCGATACATCAAATCAATGATTTCCTCACCCGCAAGATATCCATATTGATATCCTCTAGTGAATGGATCGCCTTTGACATTAACATAAACCCATCCTTGAATGTTGTACCTACTTCCACCAAGAGGAGAAGTAATAGGCATTGTTTGTTTCATGGCTGGTGGTATAACCGATTGGTTTTTGGATTCTGAAACAGAATAAAATGATCCTAACGCTGAAGAAGCGAAAAGGAATACAACCATGAAAACAACAACTATTCGATGAATCTTATGCATACGATTATAATATAAGCTATAAGTTATATAAATATTACTTGATAAATGAAAAAAAACTAAAACTAAATGATTTGACTAACTCTTTTTCTTTTTGACATAATGAAAAACATAACGAGTAGGAATACGTTTTTTCTTACCTGTCCAATACCCACAATGAGGACACCGAAGTTCAATAGTTACTACTCCACCCCAAATCGTCAGATTTCTCACCCGTTTTAATTGATGATGACAAACCGGACACCGATGCAACGTTTTTTTAGGATCACCTTCCCGGGAATGAATTTCCACATCCACAAACCCTTGATTTAATGCCAAAAGCCGCAATCGTTTCGGAGTCACTCGAAAAGACTTATTCTTTTGTTGTAACTCATCTAACACTAATTCGTGTAATACCCGTTGAGATTGCACAATACGTGCTTTGTTCATCACCCTTCTTAATGCAGATGTAACCTGTTCATCAGAAGGGATTGAATAACTCATCAAACATAGGAAATATCATAATAAATAATAAGAATTTGCATTAAAACAAACTTAAATGAAAAAGAATACGAGTTCACCCTTAAAAAAAATTAAAAAATTAAAAATAGAAAAAGAATCAACTTAGGATTCTTCTTCAAGATTAATCGTTCTTAACAGATCAGTTCGACTCACAATCCCAGCAATCTTTTTATTCTTCGTAATTGGAACTGACCCAATTTGATGTTCAATCATCATTTCAGCGATCTCCTTCACTGCTTTATCGGACTCAGCTGAAATCACTGGAACTTTCATCACATCATTAACTAGTAACTCATCAAGCTGATGTTTTTGTTTACCAAGTGGAAACAATTTCTTAATCTTAGCAAGTGAAAACGCAATATCAATATCTGAGATCATACCGATTAACATTCCATTATTAATCACCGGTAACCGGGCAACACTTTCATCAATCATCCGTCGACGAGCATGAATCACCCGATCATCCGGGGACACTGAATGGATTTTAGTTCGCATAATCTCAGCAACCGCTTGAGTGCTATCCACAAAGGGCAATAAATCAGCTTTAGTTACCACGCCAACAAGATCATCGTCTTCAACCACATGAAGAATGGTAGGGCCGGGTTCTCCAACCTTAGATAATATAGTTGAAACATCATCATCTGGATGAACAATATCAATCTCTTTTTCCATCACCGATGATGCATGCAAACGAGACGCAGGAACACCCCTACTTCGAATCGCACCAAGTTTCACTGCAATAGCCGTATCAGTCACCACGCCAACTAGTTCTTTTTCTTCAAGAATAGGTATCTTTGTCACATCATTTTTCTTCATTAATCTCATGACATGTTTCAACTCAATATCTTTATCGACACTAATGATTTCAGTGGTCATTACATCTCTTACTTTCATTATTAAAACCCTCATTTCTTTTGTTTTATTCATATTTTAATGCATCAATGCAGTCTTCACAGAGCAACCGTCCATCTACATTACGTAACTGAGCAGATAACGTACCACAATCTTCACATTTCCCTGAAAAAACCTGTTTTTTAAAATATGATTCATCACGTTTACTAATAGTATACCATTCATGTGATATTTCTTTTAATGTTGGTGTAATCTTTAAAATGTCTTTTTGTGTAATCACACCAATGAGTCGGTCATGTTCAATAACGGGTAACCGGCGTATATGACATTTTCCCATCATCTCCATTGCATTCTGCAAAGATGCAAATGGGTCAATCACTACAATAGGCGTGGTCATAATCTTGTTAACTGGTACTTTTGAAGGATGCAGATTTTCTGCAACCACTTTTTGTACAATATCTCGTTCTGTAACAATGCCAAGTGGTTTCTCCGATCCAATGAAACAAGAATCAACCTTATGAGATTTCATCAACGCTGCAGCCTCTTGCACCGTGATATCTGGGGAGACGATGACTGGATTGGTTTTCATAACCTCCCGCACGATTACGTTTCCTTTCGCCATTATCGATTTCCTTCCAACTTCGATAGTATACTTTTAATCGGTGACTATTTATCGGAACCATTAAAACCTTTCGCCTTATTGTTTTTTTCTGTTGCAGGATGAATGGGAGCCAATACGAACGAGAGTTCCGTAGTATTTTAGAAGCAGATGAAGCGATGTTACAAAAAATAACAAAAAGCTGTTCTGCTTTAGAACGAGAGAACTATTTCAATGTGGTCAATAAGCCATTTGCTGTTATCCGAGCAGCTGGATCACTCGGCATAGATTTAGTAGCTGTGCGAGGCGATGTCTCTTTCTTAATTGAAATTAAAACAAGTAGTGCTTCAACGCTTCATTTTAGTAGCATGTCCGGAAAACTTCAAGACCAAGCAGAATCCATGAAACAATTATGTGAAAAAACAGCAACGCTACCTGTTTACGCTTTTCGATTAAAACGATACCGCGGTGACTCATGGAGAATATTCACCCTTGATCATTCCAAATTACAAGGAAGACTCCGCATCGTACATCATCGATTACCAACATTATCACAAAGCTCAAATGGAAATTATATTATGCGCTGGGATGATGGCATGCCCTTATCGGATTTTTTAAACTATATTTGCAAACAATAATGTCGAAATTTCACTGAGATTTCAATTTTTTTATATTTTGACGAAATCTTTTAGAACCAAAGATGAATTCAAGTGTGTAGATATCTATGAAAAAATTACTTATCGCCTATGATGGGTCAGATGCATCAAAAAAAGCAATTGACGTCGCTATTCAATCCGCGTTACCAGATGATGAATTAGTTTTATTAACTGTTATCCCTGCGGAACTCACACAATCCTCATTCACCAAAATGTTACTTCCAACTATTGATATGAGTTCAATTGTCCAATCTGGAAGTTTTAAAGAACGAGCGATGGAATCACTCGGAGAGATTGCCAAGGGCTATGAACCATCTGTTGGAAAAGTTTCTGTTGCCGTTGAATCCGGTGATCCAGCTGATGAAATACTCCTATCTGCAAAAAAACATGGTGCAGACATGATTGTACTTGGATACAAAGGATATGGAAAAGAAGGACGATTCCTCTTAGGAAGCGTGACAGACAAAGTAGTCCGTTATGCTGGAACCAGTGTATTGGTTGTTCGATAAAAAAAGATTTAATACATGATTGTATGGTAATCAGGTATGCATCCAGCTGAGGAGATTCGTGGAGTAAAAAGTAACTTTTTAAAAGATAAAAGAATTGTTTTAGCCGTAACAGGTAGCATTGCTGCAGTTGAAACCATTCGATTAGCTCGAGAACTCATTCGTCATGGTGCCACCGTAATTCCGGTGATGACACCAGCTGCCACTCGAATCATTCATCCTGATGCATTATGGTTTGCAACGGGTAAACAACCAATTGTAGAATTAACTGGGGAAACCGAACATGTTTCATTCTGCGGACGAGTAAAAGACCCCGTTGACCTTTTATTAATCGCTCCGTCTACGGCAAACACCATTTCAAAAATCGCTCTTGGTATTGATGATACCGCAGTTACCACATTTGCAACAACAGCTATTGGATCAAAAAGACCGATTATTATTGTTCCTGCCATGCATTTATCCATGTATGATCATGATATTCTCCAAGAAAATGTCCGTCGATTAAAAAAACAAGGAATCGAGTTCATTGACCCATTTTTCAAAGATAACAAAGCAAAACTTGCTTCAAATGAAGAAATCGTAGCTAGAGTAATAAAACGAATCGGACCAAATCAGTTACATGGTAAAAAAGTACTGATCATTGGAGGATCAACAGAAGAAGCAATTGATGATGTCCGCTGTTTAACCAATAAGAGTTCTGGGAAAACAGCAGTGTCTTTAGCGAAACATGCATATTTCAATGGAGCAACTGTTTCTTTTTGGTATGGTCAAAGCGATACCATAGTTCCTAATTTTATTCAAACAACTAGGTTCACAAATGTTTCTGATGTGAAACGATTAGTTAGAGAAACCAGTCTTGATTCATTTGATTACATTATGGTATGTGCAGCTTTATCTGATTATATACCTGAAAAAAAACAAGGAAAAATAGATTCAACAACAAAAGAAATCAGTATTCATACACATGCAGCTGAAAAAATACTTCCCCTTATTAGAAAACATGCTCCGTCATCAAAAATTATTGGATTCAAATTAGCTGAAACAAAAAAAGAAGCAATAACAAAAGCACAACAATTATTATCCGAAATACCTCTTAATGCTGTCGTTGCTAATACGATAACTAGTATTGGATCAACCGAACACACGGTTTGGATTATTGATCGATCAGATAAGACCATTGATTTTACTGGTTCAAAAGAAGAGGTTACAAAAAATATCATCTCTTTTGTAGCAAATGTGATGTCATGAACAAAGCAGTTGCCTTTGCACCGGGTCATATCTCCGGTTTTTTCCAACCGTTAATTGATAAGACCAATGTGGATAAAACAGGATCTCGTGGAGCTGGTGTGTGTATCTCGCATGGTGCAACAACCACGGTTTGTTTAGAAAAGGATAATGAACAGCATCTTGACATCATTGTCAATGGAAAAAATGGAGATTTTACAGTTACTCAAAAAGCAATTAAACTTCTTTTAGGTGATAGGCAATTTAATGTAACCGTGAATGTTTGCTTGGATCTTCCAGTTGGTCAAGGTTTTGGGATGAGTGCTGCTAGTGCATTAAGTTCGTCTTTAGCATTGACAAAAATCCTTGGAAAACCACAAAAAAATGCAGTACAAGCAGCTCATCAAGCAGAAGTTGAACATCACACCGGTCTTGGTGATGTTGCTACCTCAGCGATAGGAGGCTTTGAAATTCGTGAGAAACCAGGAATTCCTCCATTTGGAAAAATTCATAAAATCGATGAAGACTCTCCTTTGCTTTTAGGTTTATTTCCTGGGAGTATTTCTACTCGTGATGTGTTAACTAATACTAATAAAATTGATGCTATTTCTAGAATTGGAAAAGAGTGTACTAATTCAGCAATCAAAAATCCAATGGTGAACACTATTTTTCATTATTCCTATTATTTTACCAAAAAAACAAATCTTGCCTCAGATCAATTACGATTGATATTACAAAAAATAAATGAAACCGATCAAGCAAGTATGTGCATGCTTGGTCATAGCTTGTTTGCAAAAGGTAAATTACACCGTATAAAAAAACAAATCCCTTCATCTGTAACAATTATTGAAACCGATGTGGACAATCTAGGAGCAAGAGTTCTAAATTCACCATCAAATTTTTAGATCTCCATGGTTTTTCCATCTGCAAGGTCCTGCAAATGTTTTTCTGCATCCGCCGGACCCTTTGCAAAAAGGATATCTTCAGATTCAACCAATGTTTTTTTGTTTGGACCATACAACCATCGATTTTTATGACGCATGGCAATAATGGTCATCCCTATTTCACTACCAAGTTTAAGTTCACCAAGTGTTTTCCCAGAAAGAATCGAATTCTTTTTTACAAAGACTCGTGAAAGTACTTCATCAGATTCTTTTAGACTCATTCTGATGATTGGATGCAATTCTACATCACGTAATTGCACATCAACGATTTCCATGGCTGCATCAGCGATTTCCTCGCCTGCTTTTGCAAGTTTAATAATAGTTAATGCACTATCTGAAGTTAACTGTTGTTTTGATACTGCTTCAAGTGTATCCCGTTGCAGATTCTCATAAAGATCATCAATAAGATTTTCAAGATCATAAACTTCCTCAGCAATCGTTTTATTATTGTATAACAATGAAGAATAAGCAAGATCAACCATTAACTCGGATTTATCCTTGATTTCCAAAACAACTTCTTCTGCAGAGGTTTTCTTCATTTAATATCCTCCTTTTTCCCAAGGAAAAACTCATCTAATTGTTTATAGCCTTCGTCTGTTCCCCGAGCAATCACAATATCATTTGCTATTAACGAACTTTTTGATTGTGGATTATAAATCCAGTAATCTTCCCGGCGAATAGCAATAATGCGCATCCCTGTTTCAGATTCGATGTTTAACGATCCAATGGTTTGATTACAACCTGATGATTTCTCTGTTACTTTTAATCGATAAATCCGTTCATCGGCTTTTGCAAGAATCCTTGGAAGCACAGGTTCAGTATTTTCTTTCATCAATAAAATGATATCTCCTGCAGTGTTTGAGATCTTTTCAGCAGCTTGAGCGATCTGAAGGATGCCTGCTAATTGCTCAGCATCTTCTTTACTTCTTGCTGCCATCATTGCCATGATCCTAATATCATAATTCAATTTATCCATACGTACTTCCAAATAACGAACTTCTTCAGCGATTTCTTGATTATGCAACAGCACTGCTGAATAGGCAAGATCAATGATAAGTTCAGAAATATCTTTCATCTCGGTCAACAATTCTTTTACTGGTGTTGGCTCGTATTCAATTTCACTGAATTCCTCTTTTTTCCAAAGAGGAGTACGCTGTAGTTTTCCAATGATTCTATGTCGATGTTTTTCTTTTCCCATTCCTATTCAAACTCCAATAAACAAAAATAAAATCAAAATACCAAAACTATCTCCGATAGTAGTAACCACGGGAGCAACCACATCATCTGGATCAATTCCTTTTTTAAAAGAAATGAATGCAGTGACTACACTGACCACTGATACCAGCCCTATGAGAAGGACCCCAATCGATAAAAATGTGGTGACAAATGAGAACAAAGTTACGTTCATCGTTAATCCATTAAATAATCCAATCAAATAAATACCTATCGATAAAAAAGCATACGTTATTATCCCCATAATTATCGATGTAATCACTGTTTCATGCATAATTTGATCTTTCAAACTGATCTTAACTGATCCAACATGTAATCCAGAGGCAAGATGAGCACCAAGAATACTTCCCATATTTCCACTAACACCATTAATCACTGGTATCGAAATTAAAAATAATGGGAGCTGAGAAAGTAATGCTTCCTCTTTTAAAAAGAGTAATTGGCCAACTAACACCTCAACCAGTAAACAAACGAACAATAATGGAAGCCCATTGATCACAATTCGTTTCCATTGATACATTACACAATCACCTCCATTATCAATGCACTAGCAAAGATACAAAGCATGGTAGTAATGTCACCAACGGTTGCTAATGCTGGCCCCGTAATATTATCCGGGTCATACCCACGTTTGAACACTAAATAAATAATACCAATAGTAAATGAGGTCAACAACAATCCAGATGCTATTCCAGCAAGAAGCACCGTTCCTAATAAAAAGAAAAGATTAACCTGCTGCTGAAAAAAAACAAATGTAGTTACATATGCAATAAATCCAATAGCAGCTGAAACAAGAATACTTAACACAAGTGATCCAAGCACATTCTGTTTCAATGCATCATTCCACATATTATCTGCATTGATTAATCCTAAATGATACGCTGAACCAAGCCGAGATCCAAAAGCCGTACTAATATTGCCCCGTAATGCAATAATTCCAGGAATAACTACAAGTAACCCGGGTATACGATGAAAGATATCAACCATTGATCCAAGAATGCTACCGGTAAAGATACCGCCGATACCACAGAGAATAAGCAGGGGGAGGCTTTGTTTGACCATTTGCTTTAAAATCATGTGTTACCGCCTCCATATTTGTTTCACACTCCATAGTATCAACTCGTTTATTACATCATGTTACTATAAGTATTTTTTCCGGTATCGTTTCCACTGCGCATCATTATGATCCTGAATCCGCTTTAATTGTTCTTCATTTCGTTTTGGAACGAATAAATGTTTGAATCTGCCTTGATATTTCAACCATTCCTCAATAGGTTTTGGCTTAATTTTTTCTTCAAGAATTAACTTGCTTTTTCCATTAAACACCAGTTCATCATTTTCATATTCCCAAAGAGCCCACGCACCAGTTTCAATAGCAAGTTTTCCCATATCAACAGTTTTATCCATACTAAACCGCCAACCAGGTGGGCATGGTGCAAGGATTTCAATGTATTTTGGTCCTTTGATATCCTTTGCTTTCTTCACTTTTTTATATAAATCTTCAGGTTCGCTAATGGATGCTTGTGCTGCATACGGCGGATGATGTGCTTGAATGATTTCACCCATTTCCTTATGAAACTCTGTTTTTCCACCAACCGTAGTTGTGGTCCATGCAGAAATTGGGGTGGCTCCACTTCGTTGAATGCCGGTGTTTGAATAGATTTGATTATTGTAACAAATATAAATGAAATTTGTACCTCGTTCAACTGCACCAGATAATGCTTGAAGACCAATATCATAGGTACCACCGTCACCAGCCCAAGCAAGTACATTAATATCTTCTTTGCCTTGTTTTCGTAATGCAGCTTCAATACCTGATGCACCAGCGGCTGCTGCTTCAAAAGCAATATTCATAATTGGAATATCAAAAGAAGTATATGGATACAAACTTTGAATAACTGCCGTGCAACAAGCTGGAACTACCATAACAGTTTTTTTACCAAGTGCTTTAAGTACAGTTCGCAATGCAAGGGTTGCCGGACACCCCGGACAAGCAGCATTACCTTGCATTACAGGTTCTTCTCGTGGTAAATTTTTCAATGCCATGTTTAGTCCTCCTCCTTGAAACCAAACCATATTTGCTGTTTTGCTTTTCCCTTGATTGCTTTTTTACACATTTTTTCAATGTTACCATATGGAACATCTTTTCCACCAAGACCAGCGATAAATCCAGTTACTTTACCATCAGATTCACCGTATAATGCAGCTTTAATCTCATTGAATACTGCTCCACCAGATCCTACAGAGATGTTACGATCAATAACAATGAGTTCGGCTTGTTTACTTA
>JAGXLH010000172.1 GCA_018334795.1 Thermoplasmatota archaeon | reverse complement strand
ATATGATATCAAAGCAGAACACTTTGAATCATTTGATGAGGGTATCAACTGGATTAAGGAACAATAAATATTGGTTTATTGAAGTTTGATGATCAGGGACGGATGCTAGCATCCTCAGACAGAAGTGAGGCATACAAGTTAGAAATCCACATTAGGCTACAATCACAAAAACATAACTGATGTTACTGATGAACTTGATGGTCTTGCCCCACAAAAATGCGTCGTAGCAATCTTGCTTGCTGACGCTCTGCGGGCAGATATTAAAGATTATAAAAAACGTATTTGTTTAGTTGATTGATTGGTCATAGAAAGAACATTTATGATAAAATTTAGAATATGTTGGGTGTAGGCCGTAAGATTCCTAAGTTTTTCGAGAATTTTGATATATTGAGTAATGTTGAAGACGTAATTATTTTCCTTTGTAACCAAATTTTTTATCGTGTATCTCAGGATGTATGGTATCAATTACAAAGAGATAATCTAGATTTTTGATTCGGCATTAATTTATGTATAAAGCACCTCCAATAATCGGGTAGCTCTACTCTAAAAAGATTGGTAATTCCTTATGTATTCCTGAGGGGTGATTTTTTTGGGATGTCTGGGTTATCAACATGAATTTAACACATTTTCGCACTATTTACTCATAAATTATAAATATTGTAAATAATATACATATTTAACATGCCATTGACAAAGACAAAACGAATTCCTGTTTCTGTAGATATTTGGAAAAGACTAGGTAAAGAAAAAGAAGCAGGAGAAACCTATGATGATTTGCTCAGGGAACTATTGCAGGCTCGAAATAGATTGAGACTATTGCAGAAAATGAAACGAGTCGAAGAGGCAGATAGTGAAGACCTAGTTGATTTAGATGACTTATAAGGTTAAACTTGCCGAAGCTGTTTATCAAGATATTCGTTTATTGGATAAAAAAACAATTTCTATCATCAAGAAAAATTTGAGAAAGCTAGAGTATAATCCTTATCCTGGAAGGGGAATTGGTAATAAGGAAAAACTGCCTATTGGTGGTAGAGAGCGTTATCGAATGCATATAGGCCATACATGGACAGTGTTTTACTCGATTTTAGAAGATAAGAAAGAAATTCGTATTTCTGAGATTCTGCATATTGATGACGCTCACAAGAGATATGGGTTTTGAAAGCAATATTGATAAATGAAAATTTTTAATAATTATGTTGGGTGTAGGCCGGAAGCCTCCTTAATTCCTTTATTATTCTAAAAAATTAATAAATATGTTAAAACGTAAGTGTACCAATCTACGGATAGATATCAATCATGTTAAAAATGCCTACTATCATAATTCAATTTTTATCTTTAATCTATCAATCTCCCTTTTTGCATAATCATAAAACTTTGTAGACTCAAGTAACTCTTTCAATAGATCTACATTTACTTTTTGTTTGAATAGTTCTTGAACATCGTGTTCATCTTTCCATATTTTACTGGTGATATATTCTCGGTCTAAACCAGCTGTTGAAGGTTTCTGCAGATCATATCGTCTATCACAGAGAGCTTTAATTTTATAAAGAACTAACAATTCCTTTGTTGGAACTCTAGAGATAACATCTTCTTCAATGATCCATTCTTCATAGTGATTCTCTGTTAAATTCCATGGTATGGTAATCTTTGGATTCTCATGAAGGAAATTTTCATTAGCATGCGTGCACGCATCAAGAATAATCTGTTCTGTTTTCTCTTTAGTCTTGACTTCTTTGAAATAATGTTTTACGAATAATCCTTCTTCTTTGTATCCGTTTTCTTTATAATATTTCATTAAGGTGTCTTCCCTTGTTTTTTGTGTTGGAAAGACGATGTCAATATCTCTAGATCCTAATGATGGAGAATAATGAAATACTGCCCATCCTCCGATGATAACTGGATGATATCCCAATATTATGTTACACCATTTTGTTAAATTAATCAATTCTTTGTAGGATTCTTCTGTGATTTCCTTTCGATACCAATTATCCAAATTTAATCCCCCATAAGTCCTCGAATAAATCTTTTGCTACATATGTTTTCCCATCACAGGTCATATCTATTATTGTTCGTAATTTTGAGGTTATCCCGTTTTTTTGATCTTTAGATAATCTCATATCAGGTTTATAAATTTCTAATTTAATAATTCCCCCGCTATACGGTTCAAATCTTTTTTTTATAAGATCTGGGTTCTTATGATACATGCAGATGCGATCGCTTCGGAAATATTTTGAATAGTGATCTAATGCACTATCCAAACACAAAACTGATTCTTTTGGTAGATTCTCAATAATTTTATCCTTATCTCCTCTTAGTTGGATACTATAAACACATAAATCATTCATATTTCTGTAAAGAGGAAACAATGAAAGGATGCCTGAAGGGTTCAATACATAATATTTGCCTTTTGTTTTTTCAACAAAATTTCTTGATAGTAACCACTGGACAACTTCATTTATTCTCCCTAAGGAACTACCCGTGTTTTTATGAATTTCAGATTGAGTGAATTCTCTATTTTTTGATTGGAGAATGTATCGAATGATTTTATAGGTAACATCCAATGTAACATTCATAATGATATAATACTTTCACTATTTAATGAAACTTTCGGTATTTACCGAAGATAAGATGAGGAAATAAGCAGGTACTTCAACGTTAAAGTTTCAAACATTGAATTTTGCATTTTTCAACAAGAATAACTTAAGTTAAATCAATCAGATTGGGCGTCAAAACTGAGGCAGTAAGAATGATTAAAAAGAAGTACGAAAACGTAAGCAAAACAATCTTCAGATAACATTTTTCTTACGTTCAGAACAGAAGCAAACATTTGAAGACGTAAGAAGAATTTTGAGAACGTAAACAGTATCGATGAAAACATAAGGTGTTGGGTGTAGGCCGTAAGCCTCCTTCTGTTTTAAACAGCATTCTACTTAGCACCTTACCTGTGAGCAGTCTGGACAACTGATCTCACTGTTTAGGCTTGCTCCAAGGGCAGATTGGCCGTTTCAT
>JAGXLH010000056.1 GCA_018334795.1 Thermoplasmatota archaeon | reverse complement strand
ACGGATTCTGAATACCAGGTAATGATTTCTTAGTAACCACGAAACGAAACTTCATACGAGATCTAATAGGTACATCTAACAATTTTTCCAACGCTTGCGCACGCTTACCAAACGTAGACAAACCACCATCTTGATTCGTCTTATACGATTTAGCAGGTTTTACGCTCTGAATCAAGGTTAAATCCTCAATATCCACTTTTGAAAAATCAAGCGATGCAACCACATCTTGAGTATGCTTCCGAATACTATCCTTTACCAATGATCTAGCCTCATCCTCATCAGACCACGTCGATACATCCCGTAACACATTGATCATAATCTCTTTTAATGCCTTCCGAGCAATATTTGCCTTATCAGATCCCTTAAAATTATTCCCCTTCGTAGCCATCTCTACTATACCATTCTTCTCATCAAAAATCAAATAATTTTTATGTTTCACAAAAACCATAGCATCATGATACTCTGGTTCCAACTCAAACTCAGGATAATTCAGTTCCCGCTGCCATTTCTTATTACATTCCTTAATTGCCTCAATAGCTTCATCAGGAGACGTTAACCATTCAACATCATTAGCTTTTGCTTGATTAGTTCCAAGAGCTTTCTCAAAAGGAGGAAGTTTACTAATTGACCTAGAACAACCCATGTATACTCCATCTGTATTATGAGCTGGTATTAATCCAAGTGCGCAAACAAAGTTATGATTATCTTCTACACTGATGTCATAAACATATCCATCCGTTGGGGTGGTCTCTTTGATATTTTTTATGTTCAATGTTGAAATATCATTGTTATCAATGCAATTTTTATTGTATTGAACAACCCGTAATCTGAATGCTTTTTTTTCTTTCCGATAATCGATTGATGGAAATCCATTTTTAATGAAAATCGAAAGAAGTGAAATACCTTCAATAACCTGTTTACTTTTTGAGGTAACTTCTAACAGTGGGTTAATTCTGTTTCTTGTATCATAGTACCCATCACCATTTATGTATTCTTCTAAGAATGCCTTTTGAATGCTTTCTTTGGAGGATAGAACAAAAGGGCTAACTTTTTTACCTTTTGATTTCAAGCCACAATCTAGAACGTAATAGAAAAGAAATGCTGTTGCAGAGTTACCTTGAATTCGGTAATTTTCTCCGTTTTTATCCATTCCACTAGAAGTTATTCTGAACTTTCTACCGAATTTTTTTTCAGCAATTTTTCTTAATTTATCTAAATTCTTTTTCTGATGCCCACATACAAAAATATGGGCTCCTTCTTTAGTTAATCCTTTTCTTTTACGAAAGTAAAGAGATCCTTCTGCTGTGTATGCACCAACTAGCCGGGCAAAATCCTCATCAAATTTATAAATTACAGGTATCTTACCTGTACCGTTATATGCTGAAATAAAAGATTTTTCTAAATCTTTAGTAACAATTATACCTTTTTTATATAATTCAATCGCATTTTTGATATTCATTCTAATGAATTTTTTCTTTGATTTTCCTCCCTTATAGTTGTTTCTTGGTTGATGGTGTGAAAAAAGATGTTTTGTCTCTAATGTAAGTGGAATATTGAGCCAAGTGTTTAACGATTCATCAAATGGAATCAAAGGTTCCAATGCATTAATAATCTTATAATCAGTTACTGTTTCTTGTTTTATTTTTGATATATGGGCAATTGAATCATTTTCCTCAACAAGATTTTTACAAGATATTGGTTGTAATCTATCAGAGTAGGTGTATAAGGAATGATTTTTCGTTACACCAATTCCACCACGCTGGGTTTGAATATTGAGAATATTGTTTCTAAATGGATGTCGTTTAATGAACAAAACCTTTTTCCATTCACTATTTCCCTTGTCATTGACAGACAAACATTCAATATTGTTTATAGTTTTTTTATATTCATGTTGATTTTCTTTCGTTATCTTACTATTTATTTTTTTAAATAAATCACTAATTTTTATTATTTTTATCAGCCCTTTTTCCCGGATGATTATATCAGTTTCAGCATCAACGCTATCCCCATAAACAACCCGAATATCCTTATTTTTTAACATTTGAAGGGTATCATCCAGAATTACCTGACCCTTTGTTGTAATCGCACATGCACCCCACAAATTAAACTGCCTACCAGACACATTAGGAGCAGCTAAGATGCCATGTGTACCAGCATTTCGAGCTCCTTTCACGCTTTGATACATCATTTTTAATCGTTTGATTTCTTCAGCATTACCGGTTTGTTGAACATCTTGTAATTCTTGTTTTATTTTGGCAATCATTCCCATGATCCCGGTCATTGCATCATTTACTACACCGGTTTCTTTTTGAATATTGACGCCTACCCAGTATCCTTTGTCAGCAAACGTGTCATCTTCTTTGTTTACGGGTTTCCAAGCGACATCTTGATCATGAAAGAATTGTTTTGGTAGTTTTTTAAACCAGGTCCACATATCAGGTGTTTCATCTTTTTTACAGAGTTGAACGGTGTCAGCACCAACATTCATGGCTTTTAGAATAGTTGGATACATTGCACCAACATCAGCTACTACAACTTTGTACCAAGGAATAAAATGTGAATCAGCGTCTTTATCTGGTTTAATGGTCATGCCACCAGGCATATGATATCCACTTCGCTGGTCAGCATCTTTTGCTTGTTCATTATGAATAACGTAGGGGTAAAGCATCCATTCTGGCATTTCTGGTCCGTATTTGACGACGCGGATGAATTCTTTTGATAGTTGATCTTTGATTTCTTTTGCTTGTTTAAGAATATCTGATCTTTTTGAAATATGATGAAAATCACGAGTGAGTGCTTTTGCGATGTTATTCACTCGACAGGTTGCTGGCATTAGTTTTTTATTGTATGCTCCTCTGATGAGTGCCATATGATCCCACATGTTCACTGCTCCAGCTGAAAGTAGTGTTTCAAAGGGCATACCCGTGGTAAATGCAAGGGGTAAAGCAAGTTGAATGAGTTGCAGGCTCACTCCCATTTGTTCGATGACATCTTGTCGATTATATTTCAAGGTGGTATCATCAATAGTGATTTCTTCAGGAGTTAAAATGAGCCGATCGTCAACACCATAGCCAAGGAATGGGGCAACGGCTTTTAGACTATGAGATTCTAAATTTGGATAAAATTTTCGAGCAGCTAAATAAGTGTCAAACCCGGATGGATAGATTTGAACGACATCTGATCCTACGCCAAAATGAAATGATTTATCAATTCTTGTATATTTTTGTAAAAAATCAGTGAGTGGTTGTTTTTGTTTATTTGAAAGTGATGATTGATAGTCTTGTAATAATTTTTTTACTCGACCATATACTTGTTTATTATCAAAGCCAGTGATATTATGTCCTGAAATAATATCATATTTTGGAATAGTTCTACAAAATTGAATAAGATGATCAAGTTCCTCATCTTCATTTCTTGAAACTAGTTGAATGATATCGTCTTCATCAACAACATGTGGAACATGTTTAAAATCAAAATCAAAGGTTTCTGTTTCTAGGTTTTTTGAGGATTGAAATGAAAGGTTACCTGCGGCAAAACCAATGATGTCGATAGGACTATCTATTTTACCTGGGATGAACTCACTCATTTCAATATCATATACCAGCATGGAAACTGATTGGTCTTTGCCATGGGTATCATATATCCATTGATCATTTTTAGCAGCGATATCTACAAGCACTCTTTGATAATACGGAATATCATGTTCAGCAGTGAAAAGATTATGATTGAAAAATAAGTAATCACTTACTTCAGGTACTCGAAATGATTGATTTACATAAATTGGAAAGACATGTCTTTTTTTTGATGGATGCCAAAAACTATCATACTCTTGTACTTCACCGAAACGGTTTATATAGGACCAGGGAATGGAGTCCTTGTTATTTTTTTGCAGGTCTTGAATTTGTTTTTTCGCATCTTTAGTTTCCGATTCCGTGTTTTTAAATGCTAAAAAATATGGTTGATGAAATGAATCAACACGAGTTATTTTTCCTTGTTGAAGATACAAGTAATCTGGTGAAACGCCTAGTAAGATATCGGTCATAATCATTTTCTCCCCTGAAAGAGATACTGCGTGAATTGTATGAATCAGGGTATTAATATATTGTTACTTAAACCAAACCATTTTAACCCATTAGAATAATTTTTATATGTCCTTGATTTTATGGTTATTTTGAAGGCGTTATTAGGTATGAAAACAGAGATTGTATATTCAGATGTATTCCGTAAACATGATACCATTAGTCATCCGGAGAATGCTGAACGAACACTAGTGATGATGAATGCGTTAAAAGAAGCATCATTTTATGATGATCTTAGCTTTATCGATCCACCAGTTCTTCCTGAAGAAATGTTGTATCATATTCATAATCAACGAATGATTTTTGAAATTAAACAAATTAGTGAAACTAAAACTGCCTGGCTTGATCTTGATACTTATGTCTGTAAGGATGATTTTGATACTGCTCGGCGAGCTGCAGGTGGTACGTTGGCTCTTGCAAAACGAGTGCTTGATGGAAGAGCAGATAATGGATTTGCGGTGGTTCGCCCACCCGGTCATCATGCAACGCCTACAACATCGATGGGTTTTTGTTTGTTTAATAATGTCTCTATTTCTGCGTATGAACTGGCTAAGTTTGGTCATAAAATCTTGATTTTTGATCCGGATGTTCATCATGGGAATGGCACTCAAGAAGTCTTTTACGCTCGAAATGATGTATTGTATCAATCATTTCATGTCAGTCCTCATTTCCCGGGTACTGGTAAAATTGAGGAAATCGGAAAAGGTAAGGGAAAAGGATACAATATGAATGCTCCACTTGCTCATGGGAATGGAGAAGAAGCAGTGCAGCAAATTATTGATGATATTTTTATTCCCGCAGCTGAACAATTCAATCCAGATCTTATCCTTGTTTCCTCGGGTTTTGATAGTCATCATGCTGATCGAATGGGTGGACTTCATTTAACCGTTGATTATTTTGGAGATTTACTCAAACAATTCCAGCAGATTCAACCAAAAATGGTGTGTACGCTTGAAGGCGGGTATAATCTTGATTGGATTGGAAAATGTTTGGTTTCTCAAGTAGGACAACTTGCTGGTTTCCCGCAGCATTTTGAGGATACTACTACTGAAAAAAACACCAGTCAAAAGGTTTATACGAAATTAAAAAAGAAATTACAACCATTTTGGAAACTATAAAAGAAAAAGAAAAAAAAGAATACGAAGATTTTTAGCCAAAGATCATGCCCATGCCATCAGCTGCTTCTTCTTCCTCAGCAAGGATTTTTTTATTGATTTCTTCAGCATCTTCTTCAGATAATTTAGTAAAACCAAATTCTTCAGCAAGATCAGTTGCTTTTTCTAAGCCTTCCTCGCTTCCCTCAATTTTAAGATAAGAAACATCTTTGTCAATGTCAAGTGCGCTTGCATCACGAGTTAACAGGCTTTGTCGGCTGACTAAATCATCTTTCATCAATTTGTTGATGTTTCCAACATCATCTGTTTTAACCTCAAAAATGATATAACTCATATGTATTCACCTACTCCGGATGTAATAACGACCTGTTTATAAAGTTAATTCCTCAAACAACCTAATATTTAACAAGTTTAGTTTTAAATTACAAAACATGTCCTTCACGATCAATTTCATTTTGGATAATACGAGTACTACTAATCTTTTTGTCATCCTCAGCAAGAACTAAAGGGATAACAACGATTTGCATAAGGGATAATCCTTTTTGTTTCCGTTTTTCATTGATCTGTTTTGCTACTTGTTTTGTTTCTTTAGATACAACAATTACATCAAAATCCATGGTAAGTGTTGGTCCCTCAACAGTTTCAATTGCTTCGATGACCACAGTGGGAAGTGTTTGTTTTTTTGATTGTAAAAAAGAAATCACTTGATCTCGACGATGCTCAAATGATTCAATTTTTGGTTTATCGCTGATTAATGAACCATTACTAATGCCGATAAACACAAAACCCTTTGTACCTGCTTTTTTTAATGCAGTATCAATGAGTAGTCTATGACCCTTATGAAACCGGTTAAATGTTCCACCAAGACAAACACGCATAAAAAAACATTAATCCTTGTTTCTTACAAAAAAGTACCGTCAATTTCACACTTTTGATTAATTGCATAGAAAAGTATAAAACAAAGAAAAAATATGTTTTTTATGTACTCTTGATGGAAGGATGGAATGCATGATGAACAGAAAAAGTAAATTTATTTTACTTAATATAGCAGTTACGTTGATACTTGCTTTATCGATGGTTCTCTTACCAACTCAGATTTTAGCAGCAGAAGAAAATGAATATTATGTAGATAGTGGCTATCGAGGATATAGTGATGGAACTGCTCAACAACCGTATTCCTCAATTCAAATCGCTATCGATGAAGCAGATGAGGGAGATACCATTTATGTATTCGGTGGACTCTATGAAGAAATCATAATTGTGGATAAACAAGTAAATTTATGGGGTGGAGTAGAAGGAACTGATAGTATCATTAATGCAGATGAGGATGTTAGATACACTATGAAGATTACTGCGGATAACGTTGAAATTCAAGATTTTATTTTCACTGATCAAAACAAGGTGAAAACATCTCCAATCGGAGCGTTAATAAGTGTGCAAGCTGAAAACGTGGTGATTACCAGTAACCAGTTTAATGAAACCGATAGTTTTGGGATTCACATTGATCAAACTGCAGATGGCACAGTCGTTAATGGAAATGTAATTAATAATACAGAGAAAGGTGTTGTGGTTGAATCTTCAGATACAAATGATATTTTTAACAATGAAATCTTTGCGTGCATGGATGCAGGTATCTTTTTAGATAACGCTGCTGAAAACAGATTGTATGATAATACAATTTATAGTTGTTCGAAAGCAATTCATGGATCATTTTGTTCTAAGTTGAATTTGAGTAATAACACCTTGTATGAAAATACGTATGCAAGTATTTTAATTGAAAGCTGTTCACAGACAACTATTCGACATAATCATGTTTATGATAATACGGGAACAGGCCTTTTTTTACAATCTGATTATTGTACGGTGAAAAGAAATGATTTTGAATCCAATCAACGTGGAATCACCCTTTCAGGGAATTATAATGAAATTTATAAAAATCAGTTTTTATCTCATACTGGATCAGGGATTTTCGCGTTGACCACCAGTAAACAAAGCACCATTTATAATAACACGTTTGAAGAAAATGGGAAAAATGCTGATGATGCAGGTAACAATGATTGGTATATGGATGAAACCGGGAATTATTGGGATGATTACAATTGGATAGATTTAGACAAGGATGGTATTGGAGATAAGAACTATATTCAAAATGGCGTGGTTGATGAGTATCCACTTGGTTTTTTTTTACATCCGCCGGATAAACCATCAAAACCAGTTCCAAGTGATACAAAAGCAGGTGTCGGACTAAGGATTAATTTAAAAGCAAAAATCGTAGATGAAGATAGTGACTCTTTGGATGTCACGTTTTATAATGCAGATACAGACGAAGTTATTGGAATAGATAAGAAAGTAACCTCTGGAAAATATGCAAGTTGTGATCTTACTCTACCGTTTAACACCACGTATGCCTGGTATGTATATGTTACTGATGGCATTCAAGAAAACATTTCAGATACCTTCTTTTTTACTACGATGGTGACCCCTCCAGATAATGAACCACCCGTTGCTGATGGTGGTGGTCCGTATTCTGCTGACGCAGCAGAAACCATTTCTTTTGATGCATCAGCAAGTTATGATAATGATGGTGAAATTGATTTTTACCGGTGGAACTTTGGTGATGGAACAAGTGAACTGCTTGCGAAACAACCAATGCATACCTATCAAGATGATGGTATTTATACAGTTACGTTAACTGTTATTGATAATCTTGGATCAACAGATACCCAAACCTTTTCAGTTCCTGTTGGAGTGGAAGCAAATCAACGACCAACTGCTGATCCAGGTGGACCTTATCAAGGCATGGTTGATGAAAACATTGTGTTTGATGGATCGCAAAGCAAGGATAGTGATGGAAACCTTGAGGAGTACATATGGGATTTCGGTGATGATACCACAGGATCTGGTGCAACCATTACTCATTCATATAGTGAGGCAGGATCATATTTAGTAACACTAACAGTAACGGATAATTATGGTGATTCTCATGCAGAATCAACAACAGTTTCAATTGAATCACCGGAAGAACCGGAGGAAACACCAGGTTTTACACTTATGTTACTTCTCGTTGGAATCATGAGCCTACTTGTAGTCAACATTATCAGACGAAGATAAACGTTGATTCAAAAAAATAAACTAATCTATCTTACCTTTCTTTTTCATACTTTGATTTATTAATTTGACCAGCTTGTAACAAGTTAAGCCGACGGAGGGAGTTGAACCCTCGGCCTGCTGATTACAAATCAGCCGCTCTGCCGGGCTAAGCTACGTCGGCAACATGTCTTATTTTTTTGACACCGTAATATCTATTCCTATATAAAATTCATGTGGTGCATAGGTTTTGATTTTATGCATTGTTGTTTCAAGTAAGGTTGAATCATATTTTTGTGCTGTACTCTTTAATTGATCTATTCGTTTTTCAATACTATTTTCATCTATCATATCGTAATAATGGATCATTCCATTATTTTTGATAACTTGAAGTGCTAGTGGGAAGAATTCAAATGCGGAAAAGGGAAGATTCATGATGATATGAGTTGGAATTATTTTATGATACGAAAGGATTTGTTTTGTGTTTAAGGCATCTTCATGGATTGCTATGGTGTTATTTGATACGTTATTCTTTTGAATATTGTGTTGAGCAAGTTTGATTGCATCATGGTTTTTATCAACGGCAATAACTTGTTTAGGCTGAGCATATTTTGCAATCATAATGGAGAATGGTGCTACTCCACAAAACATATCATACACAAACGCGTTTTTTTCAATAAGATTACTTATTCGTTTTCGTTCTGTTGCAAGACGGGAAGAAAAATAAGTTTTTTCCACATCGACCTTGAACCATAACCCATATTCCTTATGATTAGTCACTGTTTTTTGTTTTCCAGCGATAACATGTACATTCCGTCTTCGTAATTCTCCACTTACAGGATCAATAGTACAAACGGTGTTCACATGAGCATGTGTTTTTAATAATGCACGTCCAATTTCTTTTGAATAAGATTGTAACTCTTTTGGAAGTTTGAGTAGAATAATGTCTCCAATGATATCAAAAGAGGTTGGTAACTGAGATTGTAATTCAATGGGTAGATTAAGAAGATGCTGATAAGTACTTATGCTTTGTTTTGTTTTTTCAAACGAATCTGTTACAAGATTAAAATTATCAAAATCTTTGATAGATTCTTTAACAGGAATAAACAAATAATCAGTACTACGTTTAATTTTAAGATTAGATTTGAGTAAGTTATGGTTTCGAAGAAAAACTCTGGTTTGTTCACCCTCTGTTTTTTTGATTTTTACTGCTAATGATTCTTCAGTTTCCATAATATGTCAAACACTTGCAATATTCTATTATTCATCTTAAAATTTATCCTAAAAAAAGAAATGAGTCCCGCCTCCCGGATTTGAACCGGGGGCCTGCCGGTATCAGCCATGTTTTGATTTAGAGTCTACAGCCGGCCGCTCCGGCCAGTCTGAGCTAAGGCGGGTTATAATGCAACCAGTGAATAGAAGAGGATATATTTATTAGTTAAGGTTCATTTCAACAAAAAAAAGCCAAGTGAAAACAAAGTATGAAACAACATAAAAAATATGCAGTGATTGTTTGCAATACGTGTAAACAACCAAAAATAACGGAAACAAAACAAAAAACCACGAAATGCATGCGTTGTGGAAAAACACTTCAACTATCTAAAACACCTTTTGTTTACGAAACAAATACGCTTTCAGAAGCCCAACAAGTCATCGGTCAGATCAATGCTAGTAAAGATGATCATCTTGATGAATTCAAAACGTTTTTAAAAAAATCACGCTAACGTTTATTAACTAGATACAGTTAATCTGATTTTTGGAGAGAATGCTCGTGGCTAACATAAAAAGAATTATTCTAGACGTGCTCAAACCGCATAATCCATCAATCTTAGAAATAGCTGATCGCATTGGAAACATAGAAGGAATTTCAGGAGTTAATATTTCTCTTGAGGAGATGGATGCAAAAACACATAGTGTGAAAGTAACCATTGAAGGAACAGATATTAGATATGGCCTTGTCGAAAACGCAATTAGTAGTTGTGGTGCAGAAATCCATTCCATTGATGGTGTTTCAGCTGGAATGCGTATTGTTGAAGAAGTCAATACTCCACAAGATCGTTAAAAACCAATTTTTAACTCTTTTTATCAATTTTTCTCCTTACATAACACTCTTTTTTTATGTAGGTAAATATACTGTTACTTGGGCAGATATATCTGTTGATAGATGCCCAGAAAAACGCAACCTATATAAAGAAGGTCGATATTTACGATGAAAATGAAGGTCCGGTGAGGACACGGATGTTGGAAGCCATAACAAACAGAAATAACGTAAGTTATGCCGTCCCGATAGTGCTCGCGGTGTGAGCAAGCATCTGGTCAAACTAGGGCTATCATACAACATTACGAAAAATAGGCTAAAAAATCTATAAGGAGGAAGAAGAAAATATGAAAAATAATAAAATTATGTCTACGCTTGTGGTTCTTACCTTGCTACTTTCAAGTATGTTGGTGATGACTACTTACGATATAAGCATGATAGATACTGCAAAAGGGACAAAAGAAGACTCTGGAACTATACCCGTTACATATGTTTTGACAAATAATGGTACGGTTAATCAATCAAGTAATCTAACAAGTGGTGAGTGGGTTACTTGGGCATTTCCCAGCAATGAATTTACTGCAGGGGATGATTACGTTGTAAAAGTATGGAATAATACTGGCGAATTCGTTAGTTTGAAATGTGACCATGAAGAGGTTGACAATTATGGGAACCTATATATTAAATTCCGTGTCCCTGGTTGGTCTGAAATAGATGCTAAT
>JAGXLH010000171.1 GCA_018334795.1 Thermoplasmatota archaeon | reverse complement strand
AAGTTTTTTAGCGATATCGTCAGGTTTATTCACTGTTTTTGCCATGCGTATAAATTCGTTTTTATCAACGGATATGCCAAAAGAAGATAATTTTTTTACAATCTTTTTTTCTGACCATTTCATTACCTTATCAAGGTTTAAATGATTTGGTGGATGTTCCCATTGCTTCATATTATCGGTCATCTTCGTTAATAATCCAAGTTGAATTAGGTGGCTAAAATCTCCATCTTCGAATTTTTGTAATTGTTCATGGGCAAAAGTGTAATTTGGATTAAGCATTGTTGCTGTGATAAGACAATTGATGCCAAGGTATGGTTTCCCGGAGAAAAGATAGCCAAGTCCTGCATTGCAGAACACTCGGTAAATATTTGGATCTGAGGTTTTTGATGCTAAAAGTTTTTGAAAAGTTTCATCGAATTTTTCTTGTGCCTTTGTGATTTGTTGTTGATGCATAAGTTGTAATGCTTTATAGTAAGGTTTGAACCAATCTCGTGGAGGAATTGATAGTTGATGATTTTCTAATTGAGTAGTAATGTTTTGTTCATCTCTTTTTTTAAGTTCTTCAGTATATGTTTTTCCATCAAAGCAAGGTAGGGAAATAACTTGATTAAGATGAATAGTTGCATTGAGAAGATGTTCTATAGATTCTGGTTGTTTGACAACCGGGTCATCAAGTAATCCAGTGAGCATTTTTATTGGAATTAATTTATCTTCAAGATTCGGGTCTTGCATCCACCGTTTAACTTCTTCGACTGAAACCATTGAATCTAGATTGCAATTATGTAATGCTTGGTTTAGTTGATCTTCGGCTGTAACCATATCTTTATTTTTGCCACTCAAACCATCACCTATAATGGTAATATGAGAACCTTTTTTTATAATCTTTCATGCAATAAATTATGAAATAAAAATTAGTATTAATCTTTTAGAGGAATCGACTTTTAATAATTATGTGATGGCCGTTTAGGGTTTAAATTCCTGCCTTTCAAGGCGGTTTGTTCAATTTTTGTAAAAGTTACACTCTGTTGAAATGGTATGATGTCTTAGCCGGGCGCACCTGCAAAGCGGATGCCATGAAATCTCAACTAAGGATATGTCTTGATTGAAATCGATTGGCACAAGTCACGGTGTTGGCCAGATGTGTACCACTTGGAATGGTGTTCAAGTTATCTGGTACAAAATGGTAAGAAAGCAGAATCAAAAAGAATAAAGTAAACACATAAAGTGAAGGGCCGTCTCTTTCAACTTAATATAAACTTAAATTAATACATAAAGTACTAAACAATCAGAAGAAACTATCATGCTTCATCTACTCATTTGATGAAAGATATGATTTGATTGTTTTTTCAAATTCGTAAAAATCCTTTACTTGATTTTTTATAAATTCATACACTAAATCATCTTTGATATGTTCATAACGATGAATAAGAAGATTTCTAAATCCTTTCATTTTTTTAAGTTTTGAAGAAAGGGCAGCACTAATAACGTGTTGCTGTTCGAGTAAATTAAAAATTGTTTCTTCGTTTTGTGGCAATCCCATTTTTTCAGATGAAATAATCATTGCTGAAACCTTAAGAACCGTTTCAATCGCTGCTTCAACTGTTCGTTCACAAGCCCGTCTTATAATCAAATCTTCTTCATACTCTTCAACTGAATGAGGAATCATCATTTCAAGATCCTCAACATACTGTTTCATTTCATTTAGTTTCACAAGAATTCTTTTTCGTTTATCCTCATCCATCATTTACCCCTCTAATCCCTCATAATAAATATCCAATAATGGTTTAAAATCGGAAAATCGTTGAATAGTTCTCATGAAGATATCAAATGTAGTGGAAAAATCTTGTTGATACAAGAGTTTACCTTTTGAAATGACTTCCTGTTGAATATATAAGGGAAGATCTTGAAAAATATGAATATCGAATTGATCATTAACATTTCCTAATACAGTTATAATAAAATCAAATCGTTGTTTTTTTGTTCCATGATAATAAACCGCAATATCGATATCCGACAGTGGCGTTTGCTCTCCAGTAACTGTTGATCCATATTGAATGATGAACCCAATTTTTTCCCCTCCAATTTTTTTAATGATTTCTACCGCTGAATTGACATTATTAGTTGTAGGATTCATCATATAATCCATACCGTTTTATACTTATAAATTCAGCTATTTGCTTTGATTAAAAGGATTTTTTGAAAGGGAGATAAATAAGCATTTCAATCATATTCAAAATAATTATACTGATTAAAAACAGCAATGGAAATGTTTTCTTCTGGTATTTGCGTTCTTTTATGCAATGCTTGTTTGTATGCCATGAGTTGCTCAGCGAAACGTTCTGAATGACAAAGATTAGGTTTATAATCCATGATAAATAGTTTATTGTTTCGAACTTGTACAAGATCAGTAAGGCCAGTTAATGGTGTGTCAATGTAAAATACCGATGTTTCATCTGGTTTTAGAAAAAACAGGGTGGGATATCTCTTTAAATTTTACAACAATGAAAAAGATAAAAGTGCTTAAATAAGAAATGAACATAATCGTTAGTAGATCAAGAGGAAAGAAGATCGATGACGCATGCTTTTGATAAAAAATTACTAAAAAAACAGATTTCACAAATCCTTAACCAAAAAGAGGGAGTGCTCTTTGCTTATCTTTTCGGTTCCAGAGCAAGAAATACTCAGAGTAATCAAAGTGATGTTGATGTAGCTGTTTATCTATCCAATGAGATATTAAAGGAGAACAAGTTTTACCCAGAACATCTAGCAAGAGATATTGAAAAAACCATTAATATTTCTGTTGATGTTCGCTTTACATAAAAAAAACTATTTAAATTTAAACGTGAATATGATTAATGATAACATGGCCATATCTGAAAAGATTCATGGAATCAACATTCCACAGAAAAAAATTAAACGGTATTGCCGAAGGAATCATATTAAAAAATTAGCATTGTTTGGATCATTTCTTCGAGATGATTTTGGTTCCGATAGCGATATTGATGTTCTTGTTGAGTTTGAAAAGGGTCATACGCCAGGTTTTTTTG
>JAGXLH010000170.1 GCA_018334795.1 Thermoplasmatota archaeon | reverse complement strand
TTAATGAAGATGGGTATCCTGATCTTTTGGTCGGAGCACTTGAGAGATATGAGGATGAGAGCAGTGAGTATGTTTGGTTGAAATATAATCAGCTTGGTCTATCGGATACAATTACGCCATCTGATACGGGTATGAATGATACTGATGCCGTTTCTGATTTTTTGTTTCCTTTGTCTTCTTGGTTGATTCATGGTAACCCGCGAGTTATGGATAAGGGACTGTTTCGGCAACGGGAGTGTTATGATGAACTTGGTTAATCATTAGTTTGCTTCAATACTGGAAATAATGCATTATTGGATTTAAAAAATATTTTTCTATTAATGTATTCTGATAGACTTGGGTGATTGATATGAATAAAGGAACGTTTTTGGTATTCATTGTTTTTGTTTGTATTTTTCTTACTGTTGCTGTATCGTTTCAGTTTTTCAAGGGAAAAGAAAAGGATGATTTCGCGGTTCAGGATAATATCCTTATATTTGATGAAGTATCTGGGAGTAATACTTCTTTTTTTGATGTGTATCAACTAAACGAATCATTTGGTCAGACGGCTCATGGTCTTGCTTCCGCGGATTTTAATGATGATGGATTGTTGGATTTTGTTGTTTCTTATGCTACGTCTCCGTTTACTCATTCGACGATTTCTCTTTTTTACAATCTTGGAGCGTTAACATTTGAACAAGTGGATCTTTTTTCGTTTAATTATACACATATCAATGATTTAGACGCGGGTGATTTCACCGGTGATGGATATATTGATCTGGTGTTTTCTTTTAATGAGTATCGTTGGTTTGATGATGTTTCGTATAATATGAATGGAACATTGGTGTTAGCGAGGAATAATGGTTGTAATGATTTTTTGAATCTGAGTGTGATATCCCAGTGGACCTCGGAGGATTACTTAGATCTTGAACGAAATATTAATCTTCAGATGACTTCTGCAGATTATACTCATGATGGACTTCTTGATCTAACAGTAGGTGGGAATAGTGGTACTGTTGAACTTTTGGTAAATCAGGGAAATGGCTCTTTTTATAATGCAGGGGTCATCGATGATTTCGGATGGTATAGCTGGGGGTTAACCACGATGGATACCAGTGATGACTATAGGGATCTTATCGTAGCTGCTGCCGTGAATAATTCTACAGGGATGCATTCAGGGTTTTTGTATCATATACCAAGTACTGAATCCTTGGATTATTTTGATTCTTCTAATATTTCGATTATTGGCAATATTTCTTCAGGGAGTGGAACGGGTTGTTTACGTTTCGTTGATATTGATAATGATGGATATAAAGAACTTATTATGGGTATTGGAAGTCAACTACTTGTTTACAAGCAGGAGAATGATTGGTATTCTCTTATTTCCCGTTACATTTTGCCAGTTACTAAAGAAGGATTTGCAGAGGATTTGTCAAGGGGCGGGATGACGGTTGGTGATTTTAATAATAATGGATATGATGATTTTATCACGGGTGGCGTGCAAGGTGATATCCGATTGTTTTTAAACAACTATCAAGAACATTAAATTTTATTGATAGTTTCAGCATTATTTCATAATTTGTCAACAGATATTTTTTTGAAAAAAAAACGTAATGCAGATGTAAATACGATGTTTAACATCTGAAAACCATATTTTTTGTTGGATTGTCCCATGACATTTCTATAAGTTGAAAAGGATTGAAATAAAAAAAATAAGTAATTGAGGCTGACCAATAACCAATGATTCGGAAAATCAGATCGCTTAAAACAAATTCTCTGCATAGAACTCATAAAGTTTCTTCAAAAAAATGCTTTTCTATGTACCTGTTTTTCTTGCAGGTTAGTTGTTAGTCCGCCTCAAGTTATAAACTGCTACCAAAAAAACTCAAATATTAATGTAGGAAATTAAAAATTGAAAACTGTTTAGTTACATTACAATTATTATAATCCTGTTTAAACAAATATAGAAAAATAGATTCGAAGAGCAAAGAAAATTTTTTTATTTAACAGTGATAAATCATTAAAATGTGACGTCACATACGTACTCACATCCTGATGTGGTCACTACTGAATATACCAACAGATGGAACCGATTTTTTAGATTATACCACTACTTCAATTCGCTAATTATTTCTTTCACTTTTGAAATGAAATATTCACAATTATCAAGTATCTCTTCACATTCGGATTTTTTTATCTTTACTCCAACATCATAATCTGCTTTTAATCTCATAGTCTCTGCTTGAGCCAAAATATATCCCATTTTCTTTTCAAGTAAACCTGATTTTACATACTCTTCTCCAAATTTTTGGATTACTCCTTTGTGGCTTTTAGGATAAATTTCTTTAATTAAAAGTAAAGCTTGAGTGGCATGAAACATCGAATAATATGCTCTGGATACAGATTCTCGATAAAAATTCTTATAAAATAATAAATTTGCAGCATTTAGTTCTTCATATGCTTGATCAAGATATTCTTTATAGGGCATGAATTGCATCCCTTTTTACATTATGTAAAAAAATAGTATCTCTTTTTAACTCTTTAGATTTCAAAGTTTGTACTGATATATACTCGCCTGTTTCCAATAATATATCAAAAGAAAGAGCAGCTAGCCTCATCTGCATTTTAAAAGCATTCCTTTTAACAATAACAATAACATCAATATCTGATTCTTTTTTGGCTTCACCCCTGGCTACACTTCCATAAATCAAAATATCAATCACATTATCTCTGAGTATCCTTTTTGCATCCGAAGTGAACCTTCTTATTGCCTTATCTTGTGAGTTAATCATATCCTCATTCTAAACATATAAAAAATAAGTACTTAATCGTTTTTATTAGAATAGATACATGCATAGTCCCGAAATTATTTTCCCCTCCGTGGTAAAACCATTGAGAATACAATTAATTTTTATGACTTCTCTCATCTTTTTCCAACTACCGCGGTAAAGAAAAACCATATTTTTTGTACATTTTCCCAAATAATTTAAAATAGTATGTAAACATATTTGTTTACGATAATTATGGTGCAGGTACAAGTAAGACTCACAGAAAACCTAATTGATGCTATTGATTCCTG
>JAGXLH010000055.1 GCA_018334795.1 Thermoplasmatota archaeon | reverse complement strand
TTTGCATTGTTTTATTACCTCTTTGAGAAAAAACCAACAGTTCAAACTAATGGTAATTACTCATTAAATATGGAAAAAGGAAAAGGAGAAAAAGAAAAATAATTCCTTTTTCATTTTTTTATTTTTTTATGAGGAAGAAGGATTACTTTCATTGATTCATCAGCATCAGCAACTAATTGAAATCCTTTCTTTGCTTCAGTTAATGGTAATTTATGACTAATGAGATCATCAACACTGATTGTTCCTGAGGAAAGAAGATCTATTGATTCAAGAATATCTCTTCCTGCTCCAGCATAGGTTGAAGTGACATGAATTTGTTTATTCCAAAGATCAAAAAAATCAATTGGTATTTTTTCACCAGGCGTTGTTGGAGCAAATAATAATACGGTTCCTCCATCATCAACACATTCAAAAGCTTGTTTTACCGCTGGTGCAACTCCAGCAGTTAATACCACGAAATCAGCAAGTCTACCATCATTATGTTTTTTTACAAGACTGACAATGTCTTCAGTTGCATGAAAGACTTCATCAGCACCAATCTTTTTTGCTAAATCTAACCTGTAAGATGATAGATCAGTTGCAAAAACTTTTGTGGCACCATATGCTTTTGCTAGTTTAATATGAAGCAATCCTGCGATACCGCTTCCTAGTACAAGAACAGTTTTTCCAGGTTTGAAATCTGCTTTATGAAATCCTCTTACCACACAAGCAAGTGGTTCAATAAAAGTACCCTCATCAAAACTTACATTTTCCGGTAATAAAAAGGTTCCCCGATCCACATTAATTGCTGGTGCTTGTAAATATTCAGCAAAACCACCGGGATAAAACTTGGTTGAATGAAGCGTTTCACAAATGGTATGTTCTCCTTGTAAACAATACCTGCATGTATTACATGGAACGTGATGAGTGACAAAAACGCGGTCTCCAGGTTTGAACTTGTCCACGTTTTCTCCTATTCTTTCAACGATTCCTGCGATTTCATGACCTAGAACCAGTGGTGCTTTTTTGATTCGATACCATTCCATGACATCACTACCACAAATACCACTGGCCATCACTTTAACCAAGATTTCATCATCATTAATTTCAGGGATTTGTTGTTGTTCAATACGAACATCATTGTTATTGTAATACATTGCTACATTCATTGAATTTGAAATATTAATCACCATATATGCAATAACTTAGTAATCAAAAATATTGTGCTAGCAAACATGGCATCAAAAATAATCATTAACAATTGAGAAAAATATGAAAACCTAAAAAGAACAAAGAGTATTTGGGAATTTGTGAATCCTATGAAAATTGGCATTCTCTTCTATTCAAAATCAGGAAACACAAAACAAATCGGTGAAAGAATCAAAAAACAATCTGAAAAAAAGAATCATGCGGTTGATATTGTTGAGGTAAATCCAGAATCTGAACCTGGTTTTTTTAAGGCTAGTTTTTCTGCAATCAGACAAAAACAACTTCCCATTACAAATGATACGTTTGATGTTTCATCGTATGATCTTATTTTCGTAGGCTGCCCCATTTGGGTAGGTAAACCAGCACCGTTGATTAAAAGCATGATTCAAAAAACAACTGGTTTTGACAACACCAAAGCAAGTGTTTTCATTACTTGTGGCGGCGGAGAAAAGCCTGGTTCAAACGCAGTTGATTTAATCAAATATTATTTACAAAATCAGCAAGCAAATATCCTAGATGAAACATTAATTGTTCATATGAATAGAAAAGGAAAGATAAGAAAAGAAATCCCTTCTGTTGAAGATTTTGTTAATAATACATTAGAATCTTTGTAACTAGGATTTCTTTTGTAATTTTTTTATTTTTTTGATTCGTGTTCTTTAAATAGATCATATGCTTCTTTTGGATCATATTTTTTATGAACAACGGCGTTAACCGCTCGCATCATACCAACTGGATCAGTACTTTGAAAGATGTTTCGACCCATATCCACTCCACTTGCTCCAGCTTGCAATGCATCATACGCCATTTGTAATGCATCTTGTTCAGGTTGTTTTTTACCACCCGCAATCACAATTGGTACTGGACAGGTATCAACGACATGTTCAAAATTATCACAATAATATGTTTTTACAATATGAGCACCAAGTTCAGCGGCCATCCGACTTGCAAGACTCAAATATTTCGCATCCTTTCCTAACCCTCGTCCAACTGCCGTAACTGCTAGAACAGGTATTCCATATCGTTCACATTTATTGATATACTCCGTCATTCCAAGCAATGTGTCTCGTTCAAAGGATTGCCCTACCAAAATCGAAAATGCTACTCCTGACACATTTAACCGAATGGCATCATCAATATCGACCACGGTTCCTTCATGTAATAAATGATCCTTGTTTAGAATACTTGTTCCACCAGAAACCCTAAGAACAATAGGAATATTTGTATCCGGAGTGATATAATTTCTTAGTGCCCCACGGGTAAGCATTAAGGTGTCAGCATATCGAAGTAATGGTTTTACTGTTTTTTCAATATTTTCAAGTCCTGTTGTTGGTCCCATGAAATAGCCATGGTCAACTGCTAGCATTACTGTTCGACCATCTTTAGGTCGTATAATTTTTGATAACCGGTTTTTCATTCCCCAGTCCATAAGATATCAAGCCTCCAAAAAAATGATATAAGCCATGATTATTTAAATAATTGCAATGTAGACTAGGGGGGATAAGCAAACCTTTTATGATACCTGTTGTTACACGTGGTGTAGATGTGTGCGGGAGGCATATATGATGTCGGTAGTAGAAAATTTGAAACCTGATTTATTATGGAAACAATTTGATGAAATTAGAAAGATTCCAAGATGCAGCAAACACGAAGAAAAAATCAGAGAATACATTGTAAACTTTGCAAAAGATCATAAACTAGAATACAAAGTGGATGAAACTGGAAACGTAGTCATTAAAAAACCAGCTGATAAGGGCATGGAAGACAAACCAATCGTTGTCTTACAAAGCCATATGGATATGGTTTGTGAAAAAAATAATGATAAAAAATTTGATTTTTCAACGGATGCTATCGAACTTGAAAAAAATGATGATATCCTCACAGCAAAAGGTACAACACTTGGTGCTGATGATGGTATTGGTGTAGCAACGGCACTTGCAATCCTTGAAGATGAATCCTTAACTATTGGTCCGGTTGAAGCATTGTTCACGGTTGATGAGGAAACAGGCCTTACCGGTGCGTTTGCGTTGTCTACAGATATGTTAAAAGGTAAAACATTGCTTAATCTTGATAGTGAAGATTGGGGTGTCATCACCGTTGGGTGTGCTGGTGGTGGCAACTCAGAAATTTCCCTTCCAGTTTCCATGGAAAAAGCAGATGATTCCGTTACCTGGATGAAAGCAAATATTAGCGGTCTTCGGGGTGGGCATTCTGGTGTAGATGCTAACGAACAAAGAGGAAATGCTGTAAAACTTCTTGCTCGCATTCTGTGGAAAGCAGATAATACGACAAGTGGAATACTTATTTCTGATATTATTGGCGGCGATAAACACAATGCGATCCCTCGTGAAGCCCATGCAATTATTGGAGTGAAGGATAAATCAGCAGTTGAAAAAGTAATGAAAGAAGAAGCTGATTTCATTGCAAAAGAATATAAACCTATTGATCCAAAATTTTCGTTTTCTTTAGATAATACAGATGTGCCATCTCAAATGGTATCAGTAGATTCAAAAAACAGACTGTTGAACACGCTTCAGAGCCTACCACACGGCGTTGAAAAAATGAGTTATGATATTGATGGGCTTGTGGAAACTTCAACGAATTTAGCGAAAGTAACCCTTGAAAAGGATCATGCGCATATCTTGTTGAGTTCTCGAAGTTCAATGATGTCTGCGCTTGAAGATCTTCGCAATCATATTCATGCAATTGTGTTACTTGCTGGCGGATCTGTTGAAGAAGAAGAACCATATCCAGGTTGGAAACCAGATCTAGATTCAAAGGTATTGCAACTCGGTAAAGATTTGTATAAAAAGAAATATGGAAAAGAACCAGTTGTCGAAGCAATTCATGCTGGACTTGAATGTGGCATTATTGGAGAAAAATTTGGTGGAATGGATATGATTTCAATTGGACCAACTATCAAATATCCTCATTCACCAGAAGAACAAGTAACCATTAGTACGGTTGATAAATTCTATGATTTCGTAGTAAATATCTTAGAAGAAATTGAGTGAAAATAAACAAGGTCTCAATTCTTTTTTTTTCTTTATTTTTATATCTTATTGATCTTTACAATTTTTTTGTTCGGTAAAAACCAAACCAGTTCGATTAGTACTTATAACCAAAAAAAGAATACTGTTTTTGAAGAAGAAAAAATCAGCATCCCCCTCCCTCTAGAATCCGGAAAAAATACTGAAAAGTTGATCTGTTATGATTGAAAATAAAAATTCATTTATTCAAAAACACTGGTTAAAACTCTTAGTTGTAATCATGGTTATTGGTCTTTTACTCTCATCACTTTTTTTTGTAAACATAGGAATTGCAAATACAACATGGAATACACAAAGCAACATCGAAGGATTCAAAATCAATAATTCAACTGGAACAATACAAGAAACACTATACATCTACATTGACAACTCGAGTTTGTATGCTGAACAATTACGAGCAGTACTCTTAGACGAATTAACATCATTTCAAACATCCACAAAATCAATGATGGTGTTTAATCAAACGAATAATACAAAAGATGCTTCATTTCTAGGAATCCATGTAACTGAAGAATCAAACCAATATTATCCGTGGTCATCAGCATGCGAATATCATATTTTTTATTATTTTTCAGATAGTGGAAATACTAATTATTTTATGGATTTTAAAAATGCTGAATCAATGTATGATCATCCAGCAGTCGTTTTTAATTCAAGTGATGGAGAACAATTACTTGATATTGGTGATATTACAATTCAAGGATCATTCAACGGTTTTTTTTCAAGGCCTCGGATGAATAAATTGGTTATACAAAAAATTGCTTCCGAACTTATTAATCAAGTTAATCCATAAAAAAAAGAAAAAAAGAGAGATGGATTTTATTGATATCCACCAATTTGAAGACTTGGATCACCAAGTAAAACCCATTGTTCTACCGCTTGAGCATCAATTGAATCCCAGCCGAGATCTGGAAGCCACCAGCTTTCTGGAAGAGTAAAATCCTTAAATGTGTTCACATAATTTATTTGGGTTTGAGCATACACTTGGCCAAGGGTTTCGTAGCCTTCTTCGCCATAGTTTTCACCGTATTGTTTGAAGAATTCAGAACTTATCCAACCATCACCAGCACCCACAGTACAGAATTCTCCTTCCCAGCCCCAGCCAAGACCAGTATTACCCATGGTAGCAATAGATCCAGTTTCTGGGAGTTGAACAAGGTTCCAGCTCCAGCATTGTGGAATCGCAGAAAAATAAGTCCACATGTACGAATTTTTACCAAAGAGTAACAGGTTCCAATAATGCATCATAGATGGAATAAGAGATACATTGAATTGACTGTTATGGCATCCACCAACCACGGTGATTGGAAATTTATCAGTGTTGGATAATTCCTTCATTGGCCAAATGGGTGTTTCAGTGATAAAAGGTGGAAACGATTGAAGATTGGATACAACCAGCCCATGAACTGATGCCGGGCCTCTGTTTCCTGGAATTCCTGGTGTTTGATCACCCCAGTAACCAGGGCTTCCATGACCTGAGAAAAAGGCAAACCCACTGCCTTCATCAAATGCTTCTTTTACATCTTCAGGACCAGTGAATTTTCCATTTGACGTCCAAATAATTTCTTTTTCAAAATCTTCAGGCATATAATGCAATGCGCCACCTCGGCCATGTTCAACTTCTTCACCAGTCACCCACTCACCTTCATAATATTGTGGTAAATTATATCTCCATTCCGAAAAGATTTCTTCACCTTGATCATCTTCAACCCAAACTCGGATGTCTGTCAAATTTCCGTACGGTTTAGGATCATAAGTTTTTCCACGAATAGTTAAGACCTCATCAACGTAGGATACATTTGCCCACCAGAATAAAGTGTTGCAATATGCTTCTCTTTCACTTGGTGTATACGTAACATCCGTATTCCCAAGAATATCACCTTTTGAAACGGATACGATTTCAGCAATTGGTGGTGCAGGATACGCATCTTCACCTTGAAGCACTGGATTTAAATGATCATCATGATTAAAGGTGACAACTGATCCCATTGTTTTATCAACAGTAATATTTATCCTATCTACTGGACCGCTTTCCCCCTCATCATTAAAACTTTGTGCGCATATTTCATATTCTCCATTAACAATTTCTGAGGTATCCCATTGAATATTCAAATCGAACTGATCAAGGAACCCATCACCAGAGTATACTACCATTTTTTCAAACCAATCAGATCCATATGTTGTGGTTTCATACGTAATTATTTTATTAACAACATCCGTAACTTCTTGTGCATCTGAACAAGCTAGTCTTCCAACCGCAACATCGGGAACATAATCAATCACATCCTCCGGTACTTTGGTTGCTACACCTGTTTCATCATCTAGATACCATTCAGATAAGATGCCATCTCCATCAGAGTCCCAGTTTTCAAACTCGCCTCCTTCTTTATACACATCTGCATAATAAAGATCAGAGATAAAACCTGGATCTCCTCCGGCTCTTATATTTGAGTATCTAACTGGAACATGCCATCCGATTGATCCAATATTTGCATTATCTCTTGGTTTAGCATAAATAGTAGAAGTCAATCCACCTACCAGAAGAACATATTTGTTATCGTAATCTTCAAGAGCATGTTTAATGTAATATTTAATTTGTTCAGCTTCATCAAACCCGGAGAATTCATCATAAATTTCTTCTACTGGTTTCAATGTTGTTTCAACACCATAACTATTCTTATGATCAATTAATGGCTGTAATGCATTAGAAAACTCATCTGGAGCAATAATAACTAGATCATATGCAGATGTTTGTGGAAATGGAATTGTTTCCGGTGGAGTGTAAGAAATGCTAATATCAGCTTGTTTAGTAATAGTTATTTTATTTTCAGCAGGAGTGTATTGAACTGGATAAAAATGAACAGTGACAAAAGTAACATGTTCAAATTCGTCATTGATGCCAACACCAATATTTATTTTGTAATTTTCTGATGGATATGGATTAGAACTCTGATATACTGCTTGATCTTTCTGAGTAGTTATACTTATCTTATCAACATCAATAGAGGATAATGGAAGTGGAGAAGGTGATGGCTGTATTTGTTTTTTCAAAAATTCTGTAGTCGTTTCAACAGATGAGGCAGTAACTTTGATATCTGATGCGCCAAATGGTAATTCAAATGTTTTCACTATTTTAGGAAGAACTGGTTTTCCAGCATTAAGCAAATAATCAGTGGTTTCAGCAAATGAAACTTGTACATAGTTATCTTCTTTTTCTTCAACAGTTAACTGACCCTGATCAAGCATTATCGTTTTGTTCATAATTTCATACTCAGTAGATTCTATTGGTTGTATTGCAGCTGCACCTAAGCCCCCTAGGACTAAACAAAAAACAATAAACACAGATGATAATTTCTTCATTGTTATTTCCCCTTTATTAATATTTAAATCATATTTATAATATTTAAAATAATTGGTATAATGTCCAATAATCGAAAAAAATTTAGAAACATGAGGATAATAAAATTAACTATGCCATCTATTTCGATAAAATAAGTAATTCATTGGAAAAGATTTTTGAATCAAAAAAATATCTCCAATTAACCTCTATTAGATAGATATTGCGGATATGATCTAGTGGTTATGATAGTGGCTTCCCAAGCCACTTACTCGGGTTCAAATCCCGGTATCCGCATAATAAAAATAAAAAAGATTCTCATTAAAATGGAAAATTGGTTCATCCTAAAACTATAATCTAAAGGTAGGATCGTGCTGAAAAAAATCCATCAGAATTGGGAATACAAGGATTATAACCTGCATCTGTAAAATGATGACCTATACCGTCACTGTTGTCATCAAGTAATGGGTGTTCATCGGTTGTTTTTTCATTCACTTTTCGAGCGGCATATTCATACGCCTCAAGAAGTGATATCTTTCCATCTCCATTAGCATCAGCTTTTCCGCTAAGGCCCCGTAACAATGGTTCAATCCAAGAAACAGTGGCTACCTCATTTTCTTTTGATGCAGTGAAAATTATATGATTAATACCGCTTAATTCATTGATAAAACCACCACTATAACAAGGTTGTAAGATAAAAAGCATTCTTGCTGCGTGGATGTTTTCGATATATTCTCCTAGTTCCCAATCATATAATTTAAAGGCTTCCGGGTTCTTTTTGAAAAAAAAATAACGAATCATCTCCCGGATGGTGTTAAATTCATAGGGGAAACCAAAAAACGTGTTGTGAGCATATTTTCCATTTATATTCTTTTGTTGATCGGAGCCATGATTGATATAAATGAAAACGAGTGAGTCAGTGCCATCCATCCAGAATTTTCCTCCAGGTTTGAAGTTATAAAGAACATTTTTTAAGTTTTCTTTGTTAGATTTGTAATCAATCCAACTTGGATTGAAAGAATCTGGTATGACAAATTGTTCTCTTAACGATGCTAATAGGAAAATATTTTCATCAGAATACCCATAATGATCTTTGAGCATTGAATAAGCCATTCCTGCGGCATTTAAATACCAGGAGTAATACTTCTGGAAATTCTCTGGAAAGAGTTCTCGAAATCCTCCCGCATATCTTCCAACAACAATAACTGCGTATTTATTATCCATAGGTTGATTAAGATTTTTTTCAGCAGTAACCTCAACGAAAAATTGTGGTAAAATCATGAAAACCAGCACAATAATAACCTTCATTTTTTTCATATACGTCGACTCCTCCTATTTTACTTAAATAAATGAAAAATTAGCGAGGTAACCCTTAAATTAATAATTCTATGGTTACTTGTTATCTGATGATAAATACCTCCATTTCATCAGCATAAGAGTTATTCAATTCATCGTATACTTCTGCTCGTATCGTATACCAACCAAAACAACTTTCCTCTACAAACCATTCGAATGGTGGTTGGTAATCAATATAACTAGCGATTTTTACCTGTTCATCTTCTTCTCTTCTCACCTCATTTTTTCCTTTCAGCAGCGAAAACGTTACATTTTTTATTTGAACTGATTCATTGATCACCACTGTGGTGACGTGAGGAGTACCAATAAAAAAGGTTTTTCCTTTTGAAAGAGGAATTAAATCAAACAGATCACCATAAATATTGTTTTCCAGTGGTTTAGTTATTTCAATACTTGTGTGTTTCATATCTAATAAAACCGCTAAACTCGCAGCAATACATTTTGTAACTTCGAAAAGATAACTCATATTTATCAAAGAAATCTTGTCATGTTCAGTTCCATAATACGATTCCATTCCATTACCACTTTGGAAAAGTTGCATTGCTGGAAAACCATAATCATCAAATGATTTATCATCACTATTTCCATAATACGTAAAATGGTTTACAATTAGGTTTATATTATAATTGGTGCAGGTTTGATTCATGACTTCTATAATCCAGTTCATTGGATAAGTTGAAAAACAACGTAAAGAATGATAATTACCTAAATTTGCATTGGTGTTATTACCAATAACATCCGCATTGATAACACCGATAATATGTTCATTATCTTCATAAACTTGTTTCGCGTAAGCATAACTACCAAGGAGACCTTGCTCTTCTCCTGAAAATGCAATAAAACGAATGGTTGTTTCAAATTCATATGAGCTTAACACTTGAGCAATGGTTAATAACGCAGCTACTCCCGCGCCATTATCTAGTGCCCCGGGAGAATTACGACTACCCACATCATAATGAGCTGAGAACACGATAACTCGGGTATCTTCAGAAGTTCCTTGAATATCAGCGATAATATTTTTACCGCTATAGCGGCGAAATTTATGATAAACATTTCCTCTTGAAATCCAATAATGTTTTCTTACATCTAATGCAGAGAGTTTATTTAATTCATTAAATATCCATTGACCCATATCATGACATGTTTTAGTACCTGTGACCCTTCCTTTGAATGTGTTTGTGATAGTATCCAAGTAATTTCGCAGTGTGCTTTCATCTAAATCATCCAATACATTGTTGATTTTATCAGAAATACCGTCATTTTCAATATTTTTATCTGTTAAAAAATATTCTTCTTCAACTGTATATTTTGTAAAATTATCTGCCAAAAGCAGAGGTGAAAAAATAATGTTAATTAAAAAAATTATAAATATAAATATAGTTCTATTTTTATATGGATGCCCAAATCCCCCTCTAACAATCTTTAATCCCATTTCAATCAACTCTATACTTTTACAGAAAGTGGTTTGTCATTATTAGTTAACCCGTCAAACCCAGGGCATTTTTTACCATCTTCCTCATGAAAAGTTATGTCATCCCTACAATCATAAACTCTGACAAAAATATTGTATAACCCCCTTTCCTGTAGTGAATTATCAATTCTCACACAGATTTCTTCACCACATTTAACCGAAAATTCGTCGAATTTTGTCCAATTCTTTATAGGTAACTCTTTACCACTATTGTTTTTAGTTATCTTATACTCAAACATCAGCTCATCATCATTATCATCATATGCCCATGCGGTCAATTGAAAAAAAGGCGTATTACAAATAGAAAACGAAAGATCACACGGTGGAGAAGGACACCATCCATTCTTTCTACACCATGGATGTTCATCAAAGACTTCCGATTCCTCATCCTTCAAAGTAAACACCGGAATAATATCAGTATCTAACCCCTTCAAACCAATTTTATAAAATAAAATATACCACACACTTTCTAAAGAAATCTGTTTTTTCAGATAATGGGAATCTTCCCAAGTTCCATGTTGTTCACTTTCATCCGCTGCATTCGCAGCATAATCACTCCAGTAATTCCCACCACAATTGGAGGTATCAATACCACAATTCTTATCTGTTACTTTATTATTATCCCATTCATTACAACCTGCACATTCTGCATCTACTCCATTTGCATATCTATCATTTTCAATATTGGAAAAACCAAAATAATCCCCAGCTAAATTAAGAAAGTAACTTAGTGCTCCATTTTCAATAAAATTGTTGTGATATATCAAATTATCCTTACATTCAAAACCATCCCTATATTCTC
>JAGXLH010000054.1 GCA_018334795.1 Thermoplasmatota archaeon | reverse complement strand
GGACGAACAATTAAATTCACACTTGAATCACCAAGCTCATTGGTTGCAACCATTGGAGCAGGATCAGATAACACCTTTTCATGACCATTGATAATATCTGATGCGATTTTCATTGCTTTACCAATATCATCATCATAACCAATACCAACGGTGAGATCAATCATCCTTGTTTTCATTGCGGTATAATTTGTAATAGCATCACCCCACACTTTTGAATTTGGAATGATCACTTTTTTATTATCATAGGTTAACATGGTAGTGTTACTGATGCCAACATGCTGAATACTTCCCGAATTTCCAGCGGCATCTACAAAATCACCAACTTTGAACGGTTTAGTCAATGCAATCATAAATCCTGCTGCAAGATTTCCAAGCATATCTTGAAATGCAAAACCAATCACAAATCCAAAGACCACTGAGATACTTACTAGTCCAGCACCAACATCGATGCCGAGAGCGCTTACTGCTACTAGTAAAATCACAAGTAACAATAATATCTTTGCAACTCTACTCACAAATTCAACGAGTAAATGAGCCATATTTGCTTTATTCATCGCATGCCGGATATAGCGAACAACTAACGCAACTATCAAATATCCAATAATTAAAATCAAAACTGCGATTAACACGTTTCCAATGGTGATATCTGTCATCGGAACGTTCGTTGATAATATTGAATTAATATCTTCAAAATTCATATTTTTTCTCCCCAATTTTTTCTTTTAGACATGTAACAATTGATGTTTGAAATACTTTCTTATTTATTTAGCAGATATATCCAGAAGAAAATAAAAATATCAATTATTTTCCAAATTCATCTACTTTTTTTTCAACTTGAGTTATATATTCTTCCAGATTTCCTTTCCGTTTTAATCCTGCTTCATTCATATATCTAACCTTGCCAAAAATAGGTCTTTCCTTCCAAGCTCGATCATGTTTTCCAAAACACCAAGCAACACCAGCAAACCCATTAGGATCGCGTCCATCCAATTCATATGTATTATTAAGATATAACGCATGGTCAAATGCTTTTGAAACCGTTTCAGTCCACTCTAGTATCTTTTTCCCCCAATACATACGCATATACCCATGCATTTTACCAGTAACCTTCATCTCGTTTTGAGCCGCATTCCAATAAGCATCATGCGTAGATGCATGTTCTAACTCATCAATAGTATACACATATTCTCTTTTATCTGATTCATGTTTCTGTAACGATTCAAAAGCCCAGGAGGGTAAACAAAAATTCGTATCATATGAATCATTGAAATGCACGAAATTCATACTTAATTCCCGGCGAACGATAAGCTCTTCTAAAAAACTATCTGCATAATCAGGTGTGTTTTTTTTAATGTTCAATGCAATATATAGCGGAGAAATTTGACCAAAATGAAGATAAGGACTTAACTGAGAAGTAACTTTTTTAGAAGGATCATTACGTTTTGTATCAAAACTTTTTATATGATGCTTTATAAAGTAATCCAATACTTTTTTTGCTTCATCCTCTCCGCCGGTAAATGAAGATACCGGAAGAACTGACGTATCAACATCTAACTGAGAGGTAACGGAGGATATATTTGAAAGATTAATTGATGAGAAATCATAATCAAGAGAACCTCTTTTCACAGTATTTGCTGTTAATTCTGTTAGAAATTTGGGAAGTAATCGATGAATTTTAGGCCTAAGAGTATATGCTGCATATTCTTCTTTATTTGAAGCAGTCTCAACTGGGACAATCACATCTGATTCAATTTGAACAAGTGAACAATCAATCTGGTCTGCAACTTTTTTTCTCCATTCTTTTTGCACCTTTAGATATCCACAATCAACAACAACTAAAGCAGCATTCTTAGCAAGAGAACAAATCCCATCCACGGGATTTTCAATATGAATAATGAATTGAATATTTCTTTGCAACAAATTTTTTTGGACTTGTTGTAACCCTTGGATCATGAAATGATAATGTCGAAGATTTGCCTCTGGAAACTGATCGGTAATCCCAAAATAAACGAGTAACGGTTTGTTTTTCTCATTAGCTTTTTGAATTGCATAATGCAAAGCATGATTGTATGTTGTACGCTGCGATTGCTGCATCCAATAAATGACAAAATCCGCAGATGCATCATCAATTTCATTCAATTTTTTAATTCGTTCAGATTCTATCATGAGATTTCTTCCAAAATACGTTCATTATCTTTTTTTTTATATTTAAAAATGAATCGAGGATCAGATTTTGCAAGAGATATAGCTTCAAGAGCACTTTTTTCCTTATCTTTTATTTCCAACATAATATCAAAATCAATTGAGTTTATTGATTGTAGAAAACAAATGAAATCCTTCTGATTGATATGAGTTGCATGTTTTCCTATTTTCTCATTTTGTTCTTGGGATGAGTAATCAACCATAGGAATACCATCATTTGTTTGCCAGGTTTCAGCAATGAATCTAAAAATCTTTTGAATGGGTTCATCGAAATTATTTATCTGATGGTGAAGCACATCAAACAACACAGGAATATGGATTTGTTTGCTAATTTGTAAACAATCCTTAGCAGTATAACTTCGATCATCATTTTCAATCACCAGTCGTTTCTTAACTGGCAAAGGAAGCAAATCAAAATTTTTAACGAAACGATTCATACTTTTTTCTTTTTCACCATAAACACCACCCACATGTAATTGGATTTTTGAAGATGCATCTAAGCCTAATGAATCTAAAAATGAAGCATGATACACTAATTCCTGAATACTTCGTTGAACTACCTCCTTTCTTTTTGAATTTAGCACGATGAACTGATCTGGATGCATCGAGATTCTCATGTTATTTTTTTTGATAAATCGTCCAATTTCTTGCAATCTATCCTTAAAAAATAGTTCCCAGTCAACATTGAGTACAGAGTGAGAAGCAAAAGGAATAATATCTGACGAAATTCGAAAAAATAAGATGTTATGATCTAGATTAAATGAAAGCAGGTGTTGTAAACAACGTAAATTATTTGTTACCGTGTCTATAAATCGTTCTTTCGAATATGATTTTAATCGAAATGTCTTATTGCCACGGCATGGTAATGTTTGATTGATACAAGGATACCCAATTTTCATTCCCAATACCTCTGTTGGTCAGCAATCATTGAAAGATCCTCCTCGAGTAAATCTTCGGGAAATGGGTTAAAAAATGTTTGAGTTGACAAATACGGTTCTCCAAAACGAACTACCCATGATTTCAACACATTCGAAAGTACGGTGAGTGGAATTTTTTCGTGCTTATATTTATCAACTAATTTCATAAAAAATGATTTTTCAGACTTACTAAGATTATCAGATACAAATCCAAATATGTGAAGCAGAACATTTATCGTTGAACTATGAGACGGTGGTTTTTTAAAAACAGCATATAAATAGGTTTCATATTCTTTTAAAACAGTTTCAATAGATTGATCACCTTGATTTGCTGCGATTCTTCCCATATTCCTTAAAAGTTCTTGATTATATGCCATGAACAAGAATTTATTTTCTGCATGAAACAAAACCAACTGTGCAATAGAAGATTTTTTTTTTACACGTTCAAAACGAGCAAAAGTAAAGATACTAGCAAGAAAATGTTCTTGAATAAACTTGTTACGAAGACGTCCTTCAGATTCAACCACGCAAGGAAGTGAATGAAGCAGAATTTCACCGAACAAGCCACTAGTACGTTTAACTGGAGCTGCGTTCTTATTTGCCGCATACAATTTTACATCTTTAATTCCACAAGATGGAGACTTTGATTTCAAGATAGCGCCATGAATCCTTAAGCGTTTCGAAAGAAAAGATTCAGCGAAATTCATCATTTCAGAAGTGACGTCTTTATCAGTTGCAGGCTGAACTAATCGTTTCTTTTTATCCTTTCTTATTAATCGAAGCGATTTTCTTGGAATACCTAATCCAATTTCAACTTCAGGACAAACCAATTGAAAATCTACGAACGGTTTTATTTTTTTTACAAAATCACTAGAAATCATCGAACCATCATAACGACAATGATCAAACTCAATACACTTACTTAACAAAACCAATGGTTTCGGCCAATTATCCATAATGATGATAATTAATAGATATGAGTTATTAAATCTTATCAACAAGGATTTAGTAAACTTGGATAAAAATCGATAAAATACCATAAAATTATTTAAATACTATAGCATTATTTTAAGTGAGGACAACAATGAACGAAAAAATATTCTCTGGATTAATCATTATTTTGCTATTATTGAGTTCGATAGGAATCTCTGCATATACCATTCACGATAGTGAGGATAACAATCAGAAGGATGTTATTGATATTCAGAAGACTAAAGATTCTGACAATTATGAGATACAATGGCAAAAAAACTATGGGTCAGATTGGTCCGGTGGACGATTTCAAGGACCACAACCAATAGGGGACTGTGATAACGATGGAGAAAACGAATTATTGATTGCTGGAAGAGATGGGAAAATTGATGTAATGAAATGGAATGAAAACAAACAAACCTATGAATCAACGGCAGTATTACATAGTCCTTTTTACACATTGTTTTTGCTTAGAGAATTTATCGCTGAACAGTTTCTAGATGAATATGCACCACCACCTGATGCGGGGGGATTTGCAATTGGAGATATTACTGGTGATGGTAAAAATGAAATCGCAGCCACGTGGTATGGAGCAGTATACAAATACATTGGTGGAAACTACCGATTGATTGGTTTAAATTCATGGATTTTTAGGAATGATGGTGGTAATGGAGATTGCTACATTGGTGATTGTGATAATGATGGGCAAAATGAACTTATCATGAGTGGTGGCGGTGGATCAAGAGAACAACCAGTTCCAGAAATTGTGATTCTTAAATGGAATGGGTATCGATTAGAAAAAGTAGCATCTTATGATAATCCTGGTTATGGTTATGCTTTCATGGCAGGAGTTGGTGATCCTGATGATGATGGTGAAAATGAGATAGCTGTAGGCATAACCACATATGAAAATGGGCCAGATGAGTTTAATAGATTGTTGGTATTAGATTGGAATAAACAAATGCAGGAATTTGATGTAACTGAGTTATATACCACTCAAGGATGGGAAGGTGCACCTTTTGGAGGATGGTGTGCAGATAGTGATGGCGATGGTATTGATGAAATCCATTTTGGTTTTGTTTCTCCTAGAATCTCTATTTTTGATTGGAATGAAGGCTACTATCAAATGAGTTTTGATAAACAATGGCCTGGTGAGGGGATGTCAATTGAAGGAGTAAATGTTGGTGATATTGATTATGATGGAATTTCAGAAGTCTGTGTGGGAACAGATAAGGTTCACATTTTACAATGGAATGGAACAACATATATTGAAGAAGCCGTTATAACTGAAACATATGGTGATTTAGCCGTGTTAAATATTGGTGATTGTGATAATGATGGAAAAAATGAGATGAATGTAGCTCCGGTGTTTGTTGATCGTGGAGAAGATTATATTTCATGGGTTATCCAGTATAAATAATTCTTTTGACTTGTTAGTCATAATTGAGTGATTTAATTGATTTTTACATAAAAAAAATGTTTTAATAATATTGATGCTCGTAAATTATTTCAAAAAACCGTATGATTAATATAATGGATATTATTATACATTGTTGCTAATATCACACTTGAGGTGATGGGATATGAAGGAAAGAACAAATGACGTATTTGATGAAAATGATGAACGCGCAGTTCGGCTTTTTTCTGACTTAGGCATGCCAAGAAATTTGGCTAAAACATTGATGTATATCTGCCAAGTAAATGAATGCCGATCGACTGATATAGAACAAGGTGCAGATTTAAGACAACCTGAAGTTAGTGTTGCGATGCAACAACTTCGAAAACGTGGTTGGGTGACAAAAAAAGATTTGAAAAAGAAAGGAAAAGGCCGTCCAGTCCATGTGTATCAACCAAAAACTTCACTTGATGAAATTCTTACTTCTTTTGAAGAAGAGAAAATGCAAGAAATGCAATCTATAAAAACAAATATTACTGAATTAAGAGATACTATAAAAGGTATATAATATCTCATTTTTCTTTCATTTTTTTTAAATAAAAAAAAGTTTATAGAATATAGATTTTCTTAATTTTTACATAATTTCTGCTTTTAAAAACACTTGTACTTGTTTAAAATCGATTTGGCAGCAATAACAAAATTTTCCCATTTAGCTGGAAATCCAGCTAGTTTAATCTTAATGTGAAAGCAATCTCCACCTTCAGTTAATACAAATTCATTCTTCATCAGATAATTCTTATCTAATCGAATAAAAAAATATCCTTCTTGATTGAGACGGGTGAGATATTGCTTTCCAATCCTTTTTCTATCAATTTCATTTAAATTTGAAAAAAGGATATGAATTAATTTTTTATTATGATTGCTTTTATTGGTTTTTAGACGAAGAATGTAGATGGTCTTTTGATGGAATCCTTCCACTGATTCAATAGAGACATCTATTTTTTCCTTTTTGAAATCTAGCGGGAGTATATTGGAAAAGGCTTCTTTGCATTCTTCAATATTTTCTTTATTTTTTTCAAATACCGTGACAAGGATATTATGAATAAGTTTTGCCATGATTTTCCCACATCTTATTAAAAATATTATGAAATAGGCTAGTTTTTTTACTTGTTTACACGTTGATGCAATTAATTATTTAAATATCAACGTTCTTATTTAACATTGGTGGTTTTTAATGATCCTCCTCAAACGAGTAATTATACTTTTTTGCCTGTGTCTAGTTTTTTCTTCAAACATAACTTTACTTTTCTCAAATGAAGCATCTTCTTTAAAAATAATACATTATTCAAATGAATCAATAGTTGAAAAAAAGAGTTTGTCTTGTCCGGAATTTTTCATCCTTAATCAACGATTGATTCTTTATCAAAAACCACATTCTTCTCCTCCAGGCCAGGGATATCCAGTATTATTTTTACTTCATGGAGCTTCTCAATACCCATTCTCCTGGTTCTTTCCCTTTAATTCATGGTCTATCCAACAAAGCCATTTCTCTGAGAAAGCAGTTGAAGCAGGTTTTTTCATTGTCGCTCCTTCATCTGGACGACCAATAACTCCAGGTCCACATGCGTGGTCATCATTTATCGATGATGTGAATGAATCAGAAGATTTGCAATTATTCAATACCTTGTTTAACTGGTTAGAACATGACGTGTCTTTTCCAATTGATCGGGATCATGTTTTTTGTGCAGGTTTTTCATCAGGCGGTTTTATGACCAGTCGTTTGGCAAAAGAATTTCCAGATAGATTCTCTGGAATTCTAGTTCATTCAGGAACCGATGCTGATTCAATTACATTTACCCCGAGAGGTCCAGAATTTGACTGTAATTCACCATTGAATTATTCTAATGATCATCCACCAACACTTGTTGTTCATGGAGAAAAAGATCGACTTGTCCCCTATGAGTGTGGTCTTCATTTTTTTGAAGAATTACAGCGTCATAATATAACATCGTCCTTACTTACTGATACTGATAAAGGCCATATTTGGTTATCACTGCAATCAGAATATATGTTGCAATGGTTCGAGTCATTATTGTGAGTTATTCATGAATCTTTGAGTAAAATGTGAAATGTATGGCAGTTTTTTTTATTCTCCGATATAATTGATGTTAGCAAAAAGATCGGATTTAATATTTTTTTCAATGTCTTTGATTTGACAATATGGACATTTTGCATGAGTTTTACTCTCATCTTTTTCCTTTTTGTTAAATCAAAAATTTCATTGTTTACATAGCCCTGTTTATATTGTAATGCCGTATCACCAAGTATTTTTAATAGATCATTTATTTGAAAAATCATTTTTTCAAATAATAATTGTTGGATTATTTAATAAAAAATTCTTTGGTACTATAAGTGAATTCGTTGATTTTTAATAGATCGGCTACCTTTTTTAAACTCTCGTTCTCTTTGTCGAAGTTCCATTACTCTTTTATCGACGTGGTCTTGAAATTTCATTGCCATTATTATGTTCACCTTGTTTCGTGTTTTTCTTCAAGTATACTAGATATCATTTAAAAATTTTATCCCTTAATATATATAAATAAATTATTTTTTAAATTTTGTATTTAAAATGAAGGTGGTTATACAAATCTATTAAAATTACCTTTACATATAATATAACAAAAAGACTGGAATGAACTATGGTTTCTTCGAAAAATGACTCTTCTTCGTCTAAAGGTAATATGGGCAAAATGAATATTGATTATAATCGAAAAATAATTGATATGGATGAATGTACAGATGAAGAACTCCTTCTTGATGCCTGTCCATACGCAATGATAATTGCAAGTGTAGATGGATTTATCACTCTAAGTCTTAACGATGCTGCAGCTAAAATTTTTAAAAAATCAAAAAAGGAATTAATTGGTGATACACTCATGCCACTTATAGAATTAACTGCAGCTGAACGAAGACGTCAGGTAATCCATCGGCTGATCGATCAAAAAAAACCATACTTACTTGAAGACTATGAACGTGGAATCTGGTGGCGAACTTTTTTCCAACCGATTCAAAATGAACAAGGGAAAGTTACAAAGATTGCAGTTGTAATACATAATATATCGGCGGAAAAAAAACGTGAGCAACAACAAATAGAAAAAAACGAAGAATTTTGGACGCGACTCATTGAATATTCAAATAATGCATTTTTGATCCTTGATAAAAATGGTATTATTCGTTATGCAAGTGAATCTGTAAAATCCCTTGTAGGATATGCTCCTCGCAAACTTATTGGTGACGCAGTTTATACTTATATATATGATGCTGATATAAAGAAAGCAAAAGATTTTTTTTCTTTTATTCAAACTGGAAAGTCAACTTCGACTCTCTCTCATAGGGTTGTTGATAAGGATGGAATAATAAAATATATTCAAACAACGGCAAACAATCTCTTAGATAATCCTATTATTCAAGGTATTATTGTTACCTCAAGAGATGTTACAAAAACGTATCATGCGGAAGTTAAAACTAAGGAAATGAAACAATACTTGGAAAATATTATCAATAGTACTTCTGACATTATTTTTTCACTAGATGATAAACAAAAGGTTACTATTTGGAACAAACGAATCGCTCAGATTACAGGCTATACTTCTAAATCTATGACTGGAAAAAATCTTTTTTCGATTTCATTAATCTTGAAGATAGATTCATTTAAGGAATATATTGAAACATGTTACAAGAGAACCACTCGATCATATGATGTTAAAATTCAAACAAAGCATGGTGATTATCGATTACTCAGATTACAAGGATCAATGGTGAGATCGGAGGATGGTGAGATTAAAGGAGTAGTTTTTACTGGAAAAGATATCACGAGTGATGCTCAGATACATGGTCATTTGGTTTCTGGTTTAAGTTATCTTATTCTTGATGAACACCGTTCAAAAGCAGTTGATCTAATGAAAGGATTATTGCTGAATGGATACAATGGTTTAATGATTACTCGAGATTATTCAAATGATACTTTTGCAGATTCTTCAAAAATGATGTCTGTTTCCGTATACTCATTTTCTCAAAAAATGAATATTTCATCAAACGAATCTACGGTTATTTCAGATCCTTCTACTCTCATCCAACTTCTAATAGATTTTTTTTCTGATCATGAGCAATCTATTGCATTGATCGATCGCTTAGACTTTTTGATTGCTCTTCATGGTTTCAGAACGGTTATGCAAACTATATATCAGATTTCAAGTATTGCTTCTAACTATAATGGCATTGTTTTGGTTCGTTTGAATCCATCTGTTGTTTCCTCGACTGAACTAGCGATTCTTGGTGAGGAACTTGAACGACTACCTGATCAAAATGTTGATCATATTACCATTGATAAAAAATTATTTGATATTTTACGATTTGTTGATGAGCAAAATAGGAGTAAGTCTCTTGTTTCATATAAGCATGTAAGTAAAACATTTTCTATCACAAAAGTCACTACGGCTAAACGAATGGCGGCTCTTGCTAAAAAAAATCTGATTACGATTAAAAAACGGGGTCGGTTAAAAACTATTTACATAACGGATAAAGGGAAAAGATTGTTGCAAAGAAGAAATGTATTATAATTCGATTTTTGTTTTTACAAATAATGAATTAGGTCAGTAGATTTTTTAATGCCTATTACTATTATCCTTTTGTTTTTTTATTTTAATCTAATGTACTCGTATGCATTAAAAATTATTTTTCTTTGGACATTTTGTTTTTTTAAGGTGCGAAATTTACTGCCAGATAACAATTAGGTAAAAAGGTTAATTTACCTTTATTTTACCAAAAATATACCAAACATGTGTAAACATTTATAAATGATGAAAACTATATATAATATAGACGGGGAGAGACTTTCCAAAAAACCTTATCACGGTTTCACTTTTTTTTCAAGACTCTCCCCTCCCTCCCTCCAAAAAATTTTTTTAAAACACATTTAGATCCAAGTCAGTCAATTTTTTCTCCTTCAAAAATAATTGAACAAAGTAAACTACCTTTTTTAGTATTTTTGATGCTCTAGAAAGCTGTTAAAAAAACTCCAAAGAGAGCAATGGCACTGATGAATACAATAAGCCAAATATCAAATCGCCAACTCATTACCTTACGACCGTCCAATGGACCAAACGGCAGTAAATTAAACAATGCTAAAAAAGTATTGATATAACCGATGAAAAATGCAATTGATGCAATCAAACCTGAAAAAACGAAACTAGCACCCATAGAAATAATCGCAATGCCAATATTTGTTAATGGTCCTGCAACAGAGATATGACCATATTCTCGTTTACCTGGTGACCCATAAATTTGCACAGCTCCAGGCGCTGCAAATACAATTCCAGCTAACACACCTAAAACAAGAGCGAGCAGTAAGCCTTGAGGAAACATTCGAAATTCAGACCTAAACCCATATTTTTGCCCCATATATTTATGTGCCAGCTCATGACAAACAAAAGCGGTAAAAATCGCCAAAAATGATTGAGGAAGAACAGAAAGAAATGAGGTAATATTCCACTCGCTACTTCTTATTGGAACAAAAGCAAAAGAAAACGCAATGGTTAACACGGCAACTGAAATCAGTAAATGAATAATTTCAGTTCTGCTAAAATGCATATCAGATTGTTGCTGAGAACCATACGAATATTGATTACTAAATGGAATATCATGAAATGATTCATACACACGTCTATTATTATCCATATACAATCTCACCTTTTTGCTGAAACTCTGTTTACATTATT
>JAGXLH010000053.1 GCA_018334795.1 Thermoplasmatota archaeon | reverse complement strand
CAAGTAAACCAGTCATCGAAAAAACAAGAAGCACAACAGTAACAAGCACCATAATAGGAAGCTCACGATAAATAACTCCTTTTTGAATCTTAATCGGACGAATCACCGCACTCAACCCAATGACAAGTAGTAAATTAGCAATGCAGGAGCCAATAATATTTCCAACTGAAATATCCGCACCACCTTCAACAACACCAGCATATTCCTGCATTGCTGCACCAACAGAAATAGCAAATTCAGGAGCTGAAGTTCCAAATGCAACCACCACCACTGAAATAATCAAAGAAGACACGCCAAGTTGAGCAGCAATATGAGTGGTTCCATCAACAAGAATATCAGATCCCTTATATAGGAGAATTACTCCAGCAAGAAACACAATAATAGCTAGACCAACTGAAAGCATATGAATCGATTGAATATACATGTCCCTTATAATAACTTTCAAAAACAGAACAATAATTTTAGAAAAAACTTCAGAGTGAAATGCTCCAAACCTTTATCAATATTTTTTCTTTCCCAACATATCGTTGAACAATATGTCACAAGGAAAACTTAGCTTTATTGGACTTGGTTTATACGATGAAAAAGACTTGAGTTTAAAAGCATTAGAAACCATAAAAGAATCTGATTATGTATTTGCTGAATTTTACACATCCATTCTTTCAGGATCCACAATTGAAAAACTTGAAGAGATCTGTGGAAAAAAGATTACTGTGCTCAATCGTGAAGAAACTGAAAATGGTACTATTTTTCTTTCAAAAGCTAAAACCAATAAGGTTTCATTGTTAATTGGAGGTGATGCATTAACTGCTACTACTCATGTGGATTTACGGATACGCGCAATACAACAAGGAATACATACCAGTGTAGTTCATGGAAGTAGTGTGGTTACTGCTGTTCCTGGTTTACTAGGATTGCAACATTATAAATTCGGAAGGATTACTACGCTTGTTACTCCTGAAAAAAACTATTTTCCACTCAGTCCTTACGATTTAATCAAAGAAAACAAGAAACAAGGATTGCATAGTTTAGTTCTTCTAGATATCAAAACAGAAAAAAACCAGTTTATGACCGCTGAACAAGCACTAGAAGTACTTTGGAAGATGGAAGAACAAAAAAAAGAACATCTTTTTTCAAAAAAAGACGTTATTTGTGTGGTAGCTCGGGCTGGATCAAAGCAACCACTTGTCAAAGCAGATACTTTTGAAAATTTAGAAAAACAATCTTTTGGTCCACCATTACATGCATTAGTAATACCTGGAAATCTTCATTTCATGGAAATTGAAGCATTACAAATACTTGCAGATTTACCTGCACCGATTGCAAAAAAATTACAAAAAGTATAAGAACCAATCACATCATTCATTCCTTAGAATTCTCACAATAAATTATTTGGGAAATTCAGGGGATTAGGATGCAAACGGAAAGAAATAATGATGTTGTAGGATACATTTATGGAAATGTCGGTTCAACAGAATTCAAATTCGCAGTAAACAGCGAACATATTAGAAAATTTGATTATGTGTATGCACCTCATAAAGAAGGAAACATGCTTGCACAAATCCTTGACATCAAACAACACTCAGATTTAAATTTTGAAGATGCAACAACAATCATGGGCCAAGAGGAACAGCCTCATATCAAAACCAAAGTTTCAGCAGAAGTAGAAGTGATTGGATATCGGGATAAACGAGGATTATTGCAATCGCCTCGAACTCCGTTTAATGCAGGATCCGGAATAACAAAAGCTGATGAATCACTCATCAGAAAAGTACTTGGCTTAAGCGCAGCAAAAGAAAACGGAGCATATCTAGGATTACTCAAAGGTCATGAACTCCCCGTCTATTTAAACATTGATCAATTAGTACAAAAACACATCTCAATCTTAGCAAAAACCGGTGGAGGGAAAAGTTATGCTTGCGGAGTACTCGTTGAAGAAATGCTTAAGAAAAAAGTTCCCCTGGTCATCATCGATACTCATGGAGAATATCGATCATTAACCACTAAAAACAAAAGCAAGAAAGATAAAAAGAACATGGAACGATTCAATATTAAACCAAATGATTACAAAAATCAAATCACAGAATATTCTCCAACTGGCGCACGAGGAAACTTTGAACATTTAACACTGAATGGAGTGAACTTAGAAGCAAGTGAAATCTTAGATGTTCTTCCTGCTAAATTATCTGGTCCGCAAAAAGGAGTATTATACCAAGCTATTAAGGAAATAAAAGAATACAAATCATATTACACATTACGAGACATTATTGATGGAGTTGGACGAAGTAAAAGTAATGCCAGATGGAATGTTATTGCATCACTTGAATCACTTGACTCTATTGGTGTTTTCAGCGAAAATGGTACTGATCCAAAAGATCTTGTAAAATCAGGTAACTGTTCGATTGTGAACATGAAAGGAGTGCCACCAGATGTACAAACGGTGATTGTCGCTCGGTTAACCCAACAACTTTTTGAACAACGAAAAGCAGGAAAAGTACCAGGATTCCTACTCATTGTTGAAGAAGCACATAATTATTGTCCAGAACGAGGATTTGGTAACGTTGTTTCCTCTGGAATCCTTCGAACCATCGCTTCAGAAGGAAGAAAATTTGGTATGGGCCTAGCTATTGTCAGTCAACGTCCTGCTAAAGTAGATAAAAACATTGTTAGTCAGTGTAACACAAATATTATTTTAAAAGTCACCAATCCTAATGATTTAAAAGCAATCGTTCAATCAGTAGAGGGACTTACTAGTAAAACTGCTGATGAAATCCAACGACTACCGATTGGTGTTGCATTAATCTCTGGAGCAAGTTTACAGATGCCAGTGATGGCAGAAATCCGACCACGGGAAACCCAGCATGGAGGGCAATCAGTTCAAATTTCAAAAAAAGGGAACAATCCTGAGTTTATACCACAAAAAACAGCTCCACAACCACCAAAGAATCCAGTTCAACAAAAACCAGAACCAAAATCTACACCGTCTCCAACTGTTTCAGAAGAGAAACCAAAAAAACATGCAACTGAAAAAGCTGAACGAGTAACTCGTGTGGCTAATCGATTAGGATGGATTTCTACAACAAACACAGATGAAGCAATAGAGTTTCTCACGGAAGAAGCAAAGAAAATGGATGAAAATGTGTTTAAATACCTTGAATCACTTTCACAACTTGCAGTAAACTTTTGTCATGAAACCGATCCTAATTGTATAAAATGTCCAATGAAAGATGGCTGTAATTACCGAGCGAAAAGAGGTAAAACCAAAAAGAAAGGATTATTCAAAAGGAAATAAAAAATCAAAACAATCCAAAACAATCATTCTTTCTTTCTTCATTCTTAGCATCATTGTTAGTTCGGGATGTCTTGATACTAATCTTTTTGAATCAAGCACAACCTATGAAGAATCCCCAGTTCAAATCAGTTATGATTTCACTTATGGATATAACGTGAATCTAACAGGATCTGGAGAAGCAACCGTATTGTATCAAGAATATCTTCCACAAAGTAAAGAAGGAATCTTGCACTCAATTGATGTTACCCCACAGCAATATCAACAAAAAAAAGACTTTACCAATAAATTGATTACATGGAATCAAAGTATTCAAGATGAATATAATCAATCATATTTCATAGGTTTTAGTATTTTACAAAACCCAATTATCATAGCGGATCTCACTGGGGAAAATGCGTTAACAATCAATGAGATTCACACCTTACATCCAGATATTACCGCAACATATTGTCATTCACTTGGAAATGAAACACAAACCATAATTGATCCAAAAAATTCATTACTTTCAACTCTTGCACAATCCTTGAATAAGAATGCTGGTGATTCTAATGCGTTCATCCTTGGAAAACAATTGTTTACCTGGTTAAAAAATCATACCAGTTATGAAAAACATCAAACATACCAACCTCAAGCAGCAATTAAAACCTATAAAACCGGTGTTGGGGATTGCGATGATTTAACCTATTTGTATCTTTCACTTTGTAAAGCAGCTGGTATTCCAAGCAGATACATAAAAGGATATCTCGTATCAAATAACAGTGCAATTCCTCACGTCTGGGCAGAAATTTTTGTTGGAACAAGCGTAAGTCAAACGGGATGGATCCCCGTTGAATGTGCCGGAACCGGATCAATTACTTCAGAGATTCATAATAATTACGGCATTGAAGACGTACAACATATCAGACTTTGCATTGATGATGGAACCAATGAAACATTTCAAAATCTTACCAATCCACTTCAAATACGATATGAACAAAGCTTAGACGTGAACTTAAATCGAGTTGAAATAATATCAAATTACACAGTTCTTTCATCAAAGCAACTTACTATCAAAAATAATCAACGATCATACAAATAATAAAATACAGGTATTAAAAGAAAAAAAGGTTATGAGGAATGATCGTATCGTTTTAATTTACCATCATCGTTCTCCTCAAATAACGGAATCTGCTTGGGTACTGTATACGTAATCTTTTTCTTCATTTGGTTGCACTCCTCACCCTTCAAAAAGAGTAACGATTTATCTCTTAAAAACATGCCTATTTTTTCTCTTTTTAACCTTGATTCATAACTGTTACAAAACAGTTTTATTAAATCAAAAAATCAATGAAAAAACATCAGATTTTTGACAACAAAATCAGTAACTGCATACCTACCTGCGAAAAAGATATTTAAACACGCAACGTATCCATCGTAGTAGAAGAAATCAAAAAGTCTGGGCTGGTAGTTTTTTAAGGAGTGCATCACCATCCCATCTCAACCGCAGGATATGAGAAGTTTCCCCAGACTTTCCTTCTCACTTCCTTCTTATACCGGTTTGACATGGGATGTGCCTAAAGCACTACAATCTTTTTTTAAATAACAAAAATTATTCACATCAGAATGAACATGTGCTTAATCAATGTATGGTAATTCTTTTCCTGTTTCATTCTTAGATATATGTTACAGGTAATTCACCTGGATAATGATCAAAGATTTGAGGATTCATTCGAGTTTGACTTTCCACTCGATCCTTAGCATAAACAAATGCTTCTTCCATGGTAACAATATCATCATGATCTGTATCCGCAGGTCCATACATTCCTTGAATCAAATAATGACTGAAATACGAACCATACGACACGTCCTCTTCTGGAACACTAGTAACAACTATCCTATTTTGCCCTTGTAATTCTTTAGCAAAATCAATAGCAAATTGATTGGGTTCTATCTCCTGTTGAAACGAAAAATAATCATTGAAACCTCCACTATGACAACTATCAACAATTACTCCAACACCTTGAGATTCAAGATTGTTAAACCAATGATTGAATTGATCATCAAGAATGATGCCAAAAGGATTAGACATATGCTCCCAACGAAACGGGCTTTCAATAGGTAAAAAACCTCGATAAGTTGCTAATGCTTCATCTCTTCCATCTGATTCATCAAAAGGAGGTCGGTCCCACCAATGTGGAAAACCATGCGTAGTCAAATACACAAGTGAAATATCATTTTCATCTTCCTGATCATCAAGCCATCTAAAGCCCTTAAAAATGTTGATAACCGTTGCTTCCTCAGCTTTTATCACTTTAATATGATCTGCATCAAAGTTCTCCGTTGAAAGTAACAAATCCTCAAAATTTGCTACCTCTTGCAGCATAGTCGGCCGATTCATTTCAGGTACATGTTCATAAACTCCAACAGCAATCAAAAGAGCCCAATATTCAACATCATCAGTTTCAGTAGAATCAAAAGTACCTGAATAAAAAGATCGAAATGATGGAGTAATAAAACCTGTTGAAATACTGGAACTTACTAGTAAGCCAAAAAAAATCAAACCAAAAAACAAATGGATACTAGTAGATGACCCGATTACTCGTTTAAAGTTCATAGACAATTCCTTCTACATTATTTATATCCTCATTATGTTTATATTTTTTGATAGAAAAAAAGTAGGTGTTGTAAATACCTTATTTTTTACAGAATCTCTTGTCCTCAGGTTGGTAATCTATGTTTTTACCTAATTTTCCACTAATGAAATAAGGAATTGTTTTAAGAAAATGATTGTTTAATCCTATCCAATCATCAAAATAGTTATTGATCCAGTGGTTTTTTCCCGTGGCATATGCATGTTGATTATTGTTCATAAACAAATTATTTTCAATATTGTTTTGACCAGGGTTATGACTGTTCTTTTGGGACCATAATGACACACCGACATCATTATTTTTAATTGTATTATTCAGTATTTGGTTTTGAAAACAATCAAAAGAATACAATCCTACCCTATTCTGTGAAATACTATTATGTTGTATAGTTCCTTGGGAACTGAATTGATAACTAATCGAGGTATCATTTATATTTTGAAAATCATTTTCAGCAATCGTGATATTTTTTGAGAAACAGGAAATGATACCATTAAGTGTCCGATCAAAAGAACACTTATTAATTGAAATATTTTCACAATTTATCAAAAAAACTGAAGTGTCAGTATCACAAAACCGATAACCGGTTATCTTACTTGAAGAACAATTCGCCAAAATGAGACTACCCATCTCAGCGTCATTCAATGTTATAAAAGATTGGTTTTGAAAGCAAAGCAATGGAAGATTATTAATCGTATTATTTTCAAACATAATTTGTAAGGGTTGACCATCGGATGCAATTGTTATTCCATCATCAAAAAATCGGTTATCTTCAACGAGAGTCTTTGAATTCAAAATAAATAAACCATAATACGGATTATCATAAAACAGATTATTCATATAATGATTGTTTTTTTGCAGAGGACTATCTACCGCTGCACCCATATAACTGTTATTGTAAAACTCATTGTTTGAAATACGATTATATGATGCTGCCTGACCCATCCCATAACCAACAAAGTTTTGAGTGAAAACATTACCAGAAATTGTGTTATATGAGGAGTACACACAGATACCACACGAATATCGTTTAATTGATGAATTTTGAATGGTAAACCCGGTTATTGTTACATGATCCGCAGTGACAAATACTGTATGCTGAGGAGTTTTCTGTCCATCGATAATTGTGGTTTTTTTATCAACACCTTCCAAACAAATTGATGTTTCAATAAGTAATTTCTCAGTATAAAACCCAGGATGAACTCGAATGGTATCATTTGTTTTTGCAACGTCAAGTGCATCTTGAATACTGTGAAATGGTGAAGTAATAGATCCATTTCCACCAATAAATGATCTATTGACATAAAGAATATTTCCAGAATACTCATCCTTTTTCTTAGTCAATGCAAAAAAAGAAGAATCAACTTCTTTATTATTTTGCAATTCTTCAAGGAAACAATCTTGCTCATATTCATACCAAAGAGTTTTTGATAAACAAAGAGTTTCAGGCCAAAGACGAATTAATTTTGCATACGTTGATTTTAAAAGGTTTTCTAACTCTTGGGATCTTTTTCTCGTTCGCAATGTATCCACTAATAAATATGAATGAAAAATGGATGATTCACTTGATAATTCTTTTTCCAATTTTATGATATGATTAGTTTCATGCAATAACCATGATAACGTCTCATTTAAATTCTCAAAATAGTACTCGATATCACCGTGCTTGCTTAAATTTGTTGTAACTAGTACTTTTTCAAATTTTTCAAATGCATTTTTGAACTTATATATCCATCGTTCAAACGAATCATAAAACGGATTTTCTAAAAGACCTCTAGTATCTGAAGATATTTTGTGTTCTAAAAAAAGACCTAAGGATAACCTATACATCGTTGTTTGAAGCTGATCAATGATTTTGCAGTTCTTTTGAATATCATCACTCAAATGGTTAACATTTTCAACATATTCAGATAATGAAGAGGCTAAACTTGAAAAGGTACGATTAGAATTAGAGAAAAGATGAGATACAAAGGAAAGAGAATAATGCTCAAGGAAACACAAATCGGATTTCGTTTTTGAGGTAGTAAAATAGACTGCATTATGTAAAATTTTATTATTGACCGCGTTTAAGATAAACTCAGGATGATCCCCAAATGCGATAATTTTTCCTTTACCATATGTTTTACTCAGCCAGATCGGCATTCCTAAACAAGACTGAAAATAAGCATCCAAGAATTTAGAATTCACCCCTTGAATCATTGGATTATACCACGCAATATCAAAATCAGTTAAGCTAGCTAATACATCATTCTCATTTTGAACCCAAGAAAAAATAGGACTAGAAGCATGAAACGTCGTGGTCTGATTTGGTACTCCAAAAAAAATCGGATGACTATTATTTTTAAACGAAACAGTATTATGACCGCCATATCCCAACGCAAAAAAACTACTTGGAATAAGAGATAAAAAACCAAAAGAAGGAATCATCTTGATTTTTGAAAGTACTTTTGAAAATGGAACAAAAATACCAGAAGAAATAACACTAGCACCATAACAAGAACCAATATATCCCCCACCATTATCTATAAATCGTTCTAATCTATCAAAGTTTTCTTCTTTTACAAGAGTCTTTGCATATTCAATTTTAGAAAGTCCAGTATTACCCCCAGGCCAGATCAACACATTTATGTTCGAATTATTCACTTTTTGAACAAAGGTTTCGTCAGTGATTATTTGAAAATCTAAAAAACCAGAGTTGATTATACTTTCAAGGTAATAATTCAGTGACATGTGACTAATATAATGGCCAAAATACAAACCAATCTGAGAATGATTCAATGGTAAAACAGAAATCGAAAACGAATCAAGGATCATATAGATTTCAATTGGTGTTATCATTGATAATTCATGATTTCCTGCATAATCAGAAATAATAATTGACAGTAGAACATCTTTTGATTGATTTCCTATAAATGGAATCAAAACTGTTCCTTTAGAAAATGTATGATAAAAAGACTTATTTGAAGCAGTAGTTACAACATCAGATGAAAAATTTGATAACGAATAATATACTGAAATATTCATCCGCAAAAGATCATTAACAAGCTTGCATACTGAGGATTCTTTACTCCTACCATGTTTTTCTGAAAAATCTTGTACTGGTATCGCAAAACAATAACAATAATTTTCTAAAGAATCATTTTCACATTCTATATCACTCACATCCCCAGTAATCTTTACTTTTTCAAAGGAATGTACATCAGAAATTGAAGATTCTTTGATAGTATGATTGGCAACTGAAAATGGATTGAGTAAGCAAAAACAAACACAAACAAAAAGAAAGAAAGAAAAATGGTTTTTAGTAAATAAATTCATTTTTTCATATCTCCTCTTTAATCAGTAACATCAGGTAATTGAATTGAAAGGTCTTTGTTTATTTTTCCTTCGAAAATCAAGATGAATTCAGCAAAGGTTGGAGCAACATTTGGTCTTGCATATACTCGAATTCGATTTGTATTCCCGTTAACAGTTTCCTTTTGTTTTACATACACTCGGTATTCGCAATCCACATGTGGCACAAATGATAACTGTGGTAACTTTTCTTCATTTAATCGAGTTACAGTTTCATTATAAATCCAACCTTTAAGGAAGAGATCACCATCAATTTCTTCAATTTCCACATCCTCAAATGTTTCATCTATATCTGGGATTGCTTCCTCATAACCCGGCTGATCTGTTTGAAATGCAGGCACATACACATAATCCCAATCATTCCGATCATAAGGAGCTCCATTACTTCCATCAGAGTAATCAAAACAACGAATTTGTTTTTTTGTAGGACCAAAAATATAATTATAATTCATAATGCTATAATACTGTTCACCGTAGCTATCGTATTCTTCTTTAGTTAATTGAGTTGGCCATTTAACATCCTGCTTACCATCCTGAATGTCAACTCCATAGAAATTACATGGCATGAATCCTATGGAATGACCTAATTCATGCAAGATTCCTTTTGCAAGAAGTACCTTTCGATATTTTTCAGTGAATGCAAGACGTTTCATCATTAATTTCGATCCACTATCAATCATGATATGATCATAGTAATTGAAATCACCAGGACTAATAAATCCTGCATTAACCACAATACTACAATAACGAAAGATTCCTTTGCGATCATCTGAAAAATGATGTTGATAAAATTTATTATGATGATGCCCAACAGTATCATCATTAACTTTCATGTATTCTAATAATTCTCCTCCACCGTTAATCGGCCCATCCGGCCAGCCATAATCAATATATAAGTTTATTCCATGTTGAGCGAATCGTTCAATTAACATTTGATGTGTTTCTTCGTAAGAAACATGATCGCGGAAATCACATTCTAATAATCCACCCTTGTGCATGCCATCAATCTCTAGATACATATCCTGTTGAAATGGAGCAGCATAATACTTTCTCATTTTGTATTCTTCACTATTTTCAATGCCATCAATATCTGGATCTAAATTGATATGATCATCATAGGAGTGTGGATCATAACCCCATTTCCATTCCCAAGCAGTAGGAATTCCATCCTCATCAGGATCCAACTTAGAATCATCAACCAATGGATCAGTACCCAGCACATTTACTTCAGTCCAATACGGGATCTTATCATGATCACTGTCTGATTGATACAGTTCAAACCAAATCTCATACGTTTCCCTTCTTACATGACCATATCCATCATCATCCTTTAACGAATCATCGCCAGTCCATCTTCCCGTTTTAAAATTATATATTAAATCAATAGTTTCCACTTCAATACTTTGTGTTCTTCGTCCAAATAACCCTACTTTTTCTTGTTCAAAAATACTAATGGTCACCTGTGAAGTCTCTTTTTCATCCTCAACATAAAAATTTGCTTTACTATCTTCTCCAAATGAATCCCACGTATTAAAAACACCATTTCCCTCTTCTCCACCCGCAGAAGCAATATTTGAACTATCATGCGTTTTTCCATCAACCGTACTAACCCAATAAAAAGTTGGTTTCTTCTTCCAGTTCAAACCAAAAGTAATCATTTTATCCAATAAACCACGATTTCTAATTCGTTTAATCTGAACAACCAATCCTTGATTCGTATATGGTGAAATTCGATCATCAATAAGGACCTCTTCCTCAATTTTCTCTTCTTTTTTTTCAACAGGTTTTTCGGTGAAAACAAAAAAATAGACAAAAGAAAAAACAAGGATAGCAACAGCACCAATTACTAACAATTTAAATTCGTTAGATTTCATATTCATTCTTTCACACCTTAATCTTTAATGTTGGATCACCAATTAAGGCCCATTCTTGCACGGTTTTTGCATCTAGAGATGACTTTTCACCCGATGGAGTATCCCAATTAATAGGAAATTCTTCTACATATTTTGTAATTACATTCTTCCAAATATCACCTAAAATAGTGGTTCCATTCGCGTATTCTTTGAAAAATTCTAGTTCCAACCAATCAGATCCACCTCCACCAAATTCAATTCCCTGCCAGCTTAAGCCAGTGCATCCAATTGTAGCAATTGATCCACCAAATGGAGAACTAGTTAATTTCCAACTCCAACATTTATCAAGCCAAGTCAGAGAAAA
>JAGXLH010000052.1 GCA_018334795.1 Thermoplasmatota archaeon | reverse complement strand
GAGGAATGAAGTGATCGATGATTCCACCGATGAGAAAACCAAGTAGTATTGCCCACCAGATCATCATGAAATATTCATAGAATGCATCTGTGAATGGATGGAGAAATGGAATAAAGTTACTAGAGATAAGTGTGAGAATGGTGATGAGTGTGACGATGAATAATTTTTGTTTGTACCATGCTTTTTTCTGGTCAACATGGCAGCTGGGGCAATATTTTTCATTTGTTGATATATGGTTTTGTTGTTCATATTTTTCAATGCAGTGTTGACTGCAGAAATAATGTCCGTGTGCTGGAATGGTTCCTTTCATTCCACAGATTGGATCTGTTTTATCGATGGATTCTGTGGGTTTTTTGGTATTTTTCATTTGAGAATCATTCCTGTTTGCATATACCAAAGATAAAGATCAAGAGTTGCAAGTGATAATTCTGTTTCTTTTGCTATATCTTCCAGTTGCTGTTCGATTTGTAAGTATTTGTTTTTAGTTATTGTTTTTGGTTTTTCAATGATTTTGTGTGTTTGAAGTGTTGAAAGGATGTGGGTGTCGATAATTGCATAGTCATCGTAGCCAATGTTTCTGAGAAAATGACTTGCTTCTTTCATCCCTAACCCTTTTATCTTGTCAATGAACCATTTTCTTCTTTGAATGGTATCAAGTGTTTTGAGTATTTGTTTGAATTTGTTTTTGTATGGTTGAGATTCAATGATGTATTGAGATCGGATATTTGGAAAACGATAATGATGTTTTTTTAGATGTTTTTTAATTTGGTTCTTTGTTGCAGTTGAAAAAGAGTGTGGAAATGTTTTTTGGATATTCATACATGTTTGTGCTTGACAGTTTGCTGTGAGTATACAATAGCTGAGTTCTGAGAATAATTCGTTGTTTGTTGCGTTTTTTTTGTATTGCTTGAATGTTTTTATTGTTTGGTTAATTGTATTTGTTAGTTGTGTGTCTTGTTTTAGGGTCTTGATTTTGGTTGTGAGTGTGGTCATGGTGAGTTACTCCAGCTAATTATTGTGTTGATTTTATAAGATTAATAATTAACGGGGTTAATGATTTTTTTGTTTTTTGGTGGGTGGTGGGTGATGGAAACCGTTTTTTAAAAAGAGAGGGAAGGAAGGCGAAATATGTTGGGAGGAATTTATGCGAAGGAGGTATTGTTCCTTCTTTTTTCCTTGGATTTCCACCACGTTTTTTAAGTTTGTCCCCTTAAATAAATCAAGGCCTGTTAATATTTTTCCTTGAATTCAATTAATTATACACTCACCCTATTAACATATGTTACTCGTTCATATTATATATAATTTTCTATCTTTTTGTGCAAATAATCTCAAATAAAACAAAAATCCCATGGCCACGATCATATCATTTATAAATTAAGGGCCGTTAATTTTAAGTATATTGAATGTATTTATTAAGAATATGAAACAAACTCCGTGTGAATTCATGGTCTGGAGTGGACTTCCTGTTATCCGTCGAGAAATTGCTGAAAGTCTCATCAATGATTACGAATTAAATCAGAAACAAACCGCAGAAAAACTTGGAGTAACACCTGCTGCAATCTCTCAATATTTATCCGGAAAACGTGGAAAAATTAAGATTATCGATGAAAAAATATTAGCAGAAATCAAAAAATCAGCCGGAAGAATATTTGAGATTGGAGAAACTAAGATTCTTTCAGAAACCTGCCGTATTTGTAAAATTATGCGAAAAAGCGGCATATTCTCCTTTTATTGTGATGCATGCGTCGTTGAAATTGAAGACTAATCAATACCAATATTTTTTAAGAAAATATTTCCTCGATTCAGCGCTTTTTCTTCTAAGGGACTGATGTAAGATTGCTTCTTTTTTTCTAAAATAAAATCTAATACTTCATTTTTCAATTGACCTAAATGCCGTTTTTTATCAGTTGGTGTTAATGGTTTTTCTCCTTGTAATTTTTGGCCACCTTCAAAACCTCCTTCTGGAAAATACCAATCCTTAAACCAGGTACATCCGTACGTAAACATAAGAAAACCAAGACGAGAAAGAACCATTGGAATATTCATCATTAGCCCCTTTCGAGTTTCATCATCAGGATCATATGAAACAAATAATTTTCCTGCAGGCGGAAGAGCATCACAAAAAAGATGAACCAATGTTATTTCAATATCAGAATTAATATAGAAAAAAACCTTTGAATCATCTATTTTAAAATCATAGCTGTAAGCAATTTCAATCCAGGGATAATACCAGGGTTTAATACCAACAAAAAAAGTAACATTCATTAAATTGACTATGTCCTTATCTTTCCTAATAAAAATCGTTGCTCTTTTTTCCTTTGTTGATCTACCCCGTAATAAATCCGTTATTTTTATTGTTCCATCATTACTTGCTATTCCCTTAGATAATAAACCCAAACATTCTTCAAACAAAGAGGTCACCACGTATCATACAATTGATAATTCAATTATTCATTTCATCATTTTGATTCAATTTTTCCATCATTTTTTTTGTACAGGTTGCCAATAAGGATGAGAAATATCCTCAAAAGCTGATGTTGCCGCAGTTGCTCCTTCCCCAACAGCAGTTACAATCTGACGAACCCCACCTGTAATATCACCAGCTGCATATAACCGAGGAATATTCGTTCGACCGAAACGATTCACCCGTACATACCCAGATTCATCAAGGTTTAATCCAATTTGTCCAGCTAACTGATTCATTGGAGTTTCACCAATGGAAACAAAAACAGCATCAGTCTTAACCGTATCAGTTTCTTTTGATTGATTATTAAACAATACTACCTTTTCAACTTGTTTTGATCCGCTTATTTCTTTAACTTCCGAATTCCACACTACCTTAATTTTTTCTTGTTTTACTGATTGCTGTAAATGATGTTCAGCTCGAAATTCATCACGTCGATGCACAATAGTCACTTGTGCTCCAACATTATGAAGATACAACGCATCAGTTAACGCTGAATTTCCACCCCCTACAACAATAACCTGTTTATTTTTGTATAAATATCCATCGCAAGTTGCACAATAACTTACCCCATGCCCATACAAATATTCCTCACCATTTACTCCTATTTTTCGATGAGTAGTGCCAGTGGCTAAAATCAATGCTTTTCCCTGAAACACTCGTTTTGAAGTAATGGCTTCAATGTGTTTTCCAACTTTGATTTCATGAATTGGTTCGTTATCCAAGATTGACACGTATTCCTTGGTTTGTGCAGTAATCATTTCCATTAATTCTTGACCGGGTATGCTTTTAAAACCTGGCCAATTTTCAACAACAGGGGTGATTGCTAATTGACCACCAATATTTCCTTTTTCTATTACAACTGTTTTTAGTCCACTTCGTGCACCATAAATCCCTGCTGTTAATCCAGCAGGACCGGCACCAACCACGATCAAATCAACTTCTACTTTTTGCTCCGTTGCATGGTCATCATAACTTTTTTCTAACTCAACTTTTTCAAGCGTGATTAGTTCTTCGATAAATTTTTCTTCTGGCTCAAGTCCCTTACTAATTGATTTTTCATTAATTACCGTGTGCGGAACAGATCCTACATTGAATTGTTCCGATATATGCATCTGTTCAGATGCATCCACACATTCAGCTGAGATTAAATCAGGGCGTTCAATTGCTGCTTTGAATCCATTGATCACTTGACCCGGGCAATAAGGGCAGGATAACGTAACAAATACCATCACATGACGTTTTTCTTTTAATTCAGCAAGCCGTTTTCGAGATTCCTGTGAGAGTCTACTATCATTTTGCGATATCATTAAGATGGCATCAATAAAAGAACGTCCTTCTTCACCAAACGGTGCACCCGTATACCAAATATGATATTTTTCAGGTTGAATCATGACAGTTGGTGAATGAGATATGTTGTATTTTTTTGCTATGTCATCTCCCAGGGTATGAAAGTCTACGGTTATCTTTTCTGAGATTAAAGATAGTTCTTTAACAAATAATTGAGTGATCTGGTTGAATTCATCATTTTCACCCTTTTTGGTAAAAACGGCAAGGTGAACAGATTCATCAAGGTCCTTAAACCGTTTCCTCAAAACCTCTTTTGTTTCCTCTGGCAGACTCCAATCCTTTCGATTGTGCGTTTTCATGATTCTATCCCATCCAATATCGTTAAGATTAACGATACATATCCATTGAAAATCTAGATTGAGGAGCAGTTGGTTTTGATTCTTCCATGTATGATTTAATTTTTTCCTCAATACGTCCCGCTTCATCATATAATGGTTTAGGATCTAGTTTAATGCCAGGAAGCATAACGTCTAAGACTTGGATGAGTTCTGCTGCTGCTCTTGAATCAGGGAATTTCGAATATACTCTTGATAGCAAACACATCATGTTTAGATTTTGCAAAGCAGTTTTATATAGTAAAACACCCGTAACACCAGTGATCATACCTTCTCCCATTTGAGAAATATTAAATTTTTCTAGGATACTTTGCATATACTTATTACTTGCCACACCAAGGACCTTTTTTTCTTTTTCATCTGTCTTATTTTTTGCATGAGATCCTTCAAAAGAAGTGATCACTCGACAATTTTTTCGTTCTGCCCATTCAAGTATAGTATCAACTAATGAATCAATGATTTCATAGGGTGGCATAAACTCAGACATAATCACTGCAATTTGATCACAGCCATCTTTTGGTCCACATTTCTTTTTTCCTGCGTAAATTCGAACTGGGGGGGAGGGATATTTGTTATGGATGATGGTAGTGGGCATAAATTTGTTTGAAACGATAGCACCGATTTCTTTTAGTTTTAATGAATCCACGATATGGTGTGCTGCTATTGTACTCACAAGTCCAACTGTTGGAAATGATACTGCAAGCATACAATTTGATAAATCCATTTCTTCATGTTCAATGATTTGAATATCATTGGTCATATTTTTTTCACCATGAAAATGAACACATTAAATTATTAAAAGATTACTGAAAAGAAAATGTAATTATTTGATGATAATCTCCTTGCTAATCACATTAACTCAAAGATGGTTTGATCAGATCTATAATAATATCTTTTATAAGTGCCAATATTCCAACGACAACATTAAGGAGAATAGCAACTAAACCGGTTATCACATTAGCGATAATATTTAGCAAGCCACCTAATATGGTGCCTAGATTGAGGACTTTTTTAATAACGCTGAAAATAAGATTTATGATTATTCCAATAATGGAATTTAGTAATGAAGAGATGAGGCTAAGAATGATGATTAAAACATTTAAGACAAATACAATTATGGAAATAATAAAATTGAAAAGGAATCCAATTACTAACGGTATATTTTTTTCAGAACTTATATGTGTTTGTAAGTTTTCCTGAATTGTAAAAATCGTAATTTTTTCATCCACTTGATTCAGTTTTGTGTTAATGAGTTGAACTAATTTATTTTTGTTTTTATCTTTTATCGCTATTGATTCTGCTAATGATTCAATGGTATGGTTTTTGGTCATTGTGAAATCTATTGCTGGTATCTGAGGTATCATGAGAAATAAAAATGTTGATAGAATAGTTAAGAATACTATCTTTCTTTGTTTCATAAAAAATCCCATAAAGATATAGTAATTGTTGTATAAAAATATTATTATGAGGTATTAGTTTTTTCTATTTAGATTTTTAGGAATATTAGTTTTTACTTTTTTGCTGCTCCCAATATGATTGTTCTTCTAACAAATGCTCTTGTAAATCAGTAAACGGCCAGGAAATATTATGTTTGGTTAATCCACAAAAAATTGGTCTTTTAACATTAATTGGAAAAACTTTAAGGATTTGTTGAATTTCTTCGTTTTTAATACTAATGAACATAATTATCTTTGTGTTCTTTTCTTCAAATTTGTTTTGATGCTGCTGATCAATTAGTGAATTAATTGTTTCTGATTCATTATCAACTGCACTAGTTACAAAGATTGGTTTCTGTAATGTCTGAGTGATAGATTCACAAATGAGATCTGCATCATGTTTATCATATCCATAGACCAAAATTCCAGGATTCATATAACATCAACTCAAATAGATAGTAATAAAATGAATTATATTTCCTTTAAAAAATGTACGTATCTTATAATCAAAAATTCTAGTTTGTTAAATGTTGAATTTAATGATGTTAAGAGGGAGAAAAGGTTGGGATGTCGATTCAGATGGGTATTTCTGAAAAAGTGTTATCCCTTTTCCCCGCATCTCATTAATCTAAGGAATAAAAATGCTTTTAATAGTCTTTTTCGCAAGCAAGGCTGCACTTACATTACATCATGCATTTATCCCTGCATAATCACATGGTCTTTTTTAATTTTAGATGGGAAATGTTTTTAAACACTCGCCTGCATAATTAAACTAGAAGAAACTAGTAACTGATTAGGGGACATTTTATGCAAGCAAATTCATTTCATCAAAAAGTAATTGTAATTCTTGTGTGTTTGTTATTAACTAGTATCATAATTCCTTTGAGCTATGCAGATGATGATTTACTTAAGATTGATACTTCAACGAATAATGGGTATGAATATTATACGTATCCAAAAATGACTGCATTACTTCATAATCTTTCAGAAAATCATTCGGATATCATGGCACTCTCTTCATTAGGTAAAACCTATGAAGGTAGAGACATTTGGATGGTAAAATTGTCGGATAATGTAGATATAGATGAAGATGAACCTGGTGTATTATTGATGGGTGCACATCATGGCAATGAAAAACCATCTTATGAAGTATTGATTTTTTTTATTAATTATGTTCTTGAATGTTATTCAATGGATAATGTCGATAATGATGGTGATGGATTAGTCAATGAAGACGTCATTGATGGAATCGATAATGATAATGATGGGGAAATTGATGAAGATCCATCAGAAGAAAGAGTGCGAAACGCGTTAGATAGTACACAAATATATATTATTCCGATGGTAAACCCAGATGGGGTAGCATATGATTGGCGAAAAAATCGGGAACCAAATTACGGGGCAGACGGAACTAATGATGAAATTACCTCATACGGGGTTGATTTAAATCGAAACTATGGATACATGTGGAATATTGTGTATCTTTTCCCTGAAAACTATTTTTTAGAATATATTACCAATGAAGAAACCTGGGTCTATCGGGGAGAAGAACCCTTTTCAGAAAAAGAAACCCAAGCTGTAAAATCATTTGTAGAAACCCATGATGTTAGTATTTCACTATCGTATCATGATTATGGAGAATTCATGATATTTCCCTGGATGCATACAAGTAGACACACGCCGCATGAAACACTTTTCCGATCGATTGGGAGGAATATGTCAAAAATAAATAAGTATGATCTGAAAATTTATGGGCAATACGGAGAACGAGAATATCTTATCCCTCGTTATCAAGGAACACCAGGATCTTCAGAGAACTGGTTGTATGGTGAACATGACATTCTTGCATTTACCATGGAATTATGCAGACATCGCCCTGAACGCTATGAACCATACGTTTTAGATGCCTGTTGGAAGCATGTAGGAGTGAATTTGTATGTTTGCGAACGAGCACAAACCGTGGAAGAAGAAAAATTAGAATTTGAAGAAAGTTTCAATCCGTTTTCAAAAGGATTCTTTTCACAAAATTTGTTATCTGAATTCATTTCAAATTATTTGCATCAAATTAAGAATAAATAAAAGAAAATTGGAATTTAAAAGAGATTTCTCATTTTTTATATTTCGTTATTTTTAATTTTTGTTTTAAGATCTGTCCATTCCTGCATTGTCAATTTGCAAATGTTATCATTTTCTCCGATTTCAACGTAATCGTTTTTAATATTAACACTTGGACAGCATCCTTTTTCGCCACAAAGATATACTTTCATCTTTTTTTTCACCTCCACATCAGCTCTAGATTATCTAAACAATTGTTAATTATTTCAGTTTTTTGGTTTAACTCTAAAATAATATACTTGTGAAAATCCTTCAAGAAAATATAATTTCATTATATGTAGTGAGGTCAGAGCGGAGAATTAAGTTTCCTTTAAGGGGGCAATCAAGGAGGCTAATTAACCTAAAAAATTGTAGTTGGTGTTATCCTCCGCTCTTCGTTTCATATATTGATATTTTCATTTAAAAAATGATTTATGAATTTTTTGTGCATAATCTAAAATTATACTGTAAAAATTATGTATCAGATAAAAATTTAGTTCAATCTAAAGATAAAAAATGGAAATATGTAAACGTGATTAAAGCAGCAGTTTTCTAACAAAATTATGAAAAAAATAATATAGTAGTATAGGACATTATATATTTTATATACAAGATTAATTTATGAAAATATATGGAGATGAATTAATGAAACTTTTTGGTTTATTACTAATAATGATTCTTCTTATTGGTGTTTTTTCTGGTTGTATCAACAATGATTCGGATGAACCAATTGATGTTGTTGATGAATTAGATGCCGTTCAATATGCTGGATTATGGTATAGTGTTTATGAATTACCCGTTTTTTATGGATTATACCCATTTGGTTATTCCTCTGAAAAATGTGTTAATAGCACAGCAACATATACAATTGAATCTGAAAATACAATACACGTTTTAAATAAATGCCTTCTTAGAGGACGGCAACAGCAAGTAGAAGGAACTGCTCGGTACGTAAATAGTTCAAATAAAAATGGTGCATTAATTGTCAACTTTTTTGGTTTTGACTCAGATTACAATGTTATTGGACTAGATGAGAATTATCAGTGGGCAGTTGTCGGAACAAAAAACAGAGAAAATCTTTGGTTTTTATCACGAACTCCTGCTATCGATGAAACCCTTCTTGATGAAATGAAAGACATCGCTGAAGCAGAAGGATTTGATACCTCACAATTATACAAAGTAAAAAGAGAACCATAAACCTTGTATTTTTCCCCTAAAACTCAAACAATGAACTCTACACACTAATTTTAAATTTCCATTTTTTTTTATGATGTATAATATCAATTTATTTTTCTATTTTAGGGCGTATTCCCACGATACCATTATCTCCATCAATATGAATGTAATCCCCGGTTTGGATAATCTTGGTTGCATCAGCAATACCCGTTATACAGGGAATATCATATTCCCTTGCAATAATTGCTCCATGAATCAACATTCCTCCTCTTCGTTCAATAATTCCAGCACAAAATGGAATCACAAAGGTCATTGAAGGATCAATAGCATCTATGACTAATATCTCACCTTTTTTAACGTTAAACAAATCTTTCTTTTCTTGAATTACTCTTGCTAATCCAGATGCAATTCCATTACTTGCCGGTTGTCCTACGATTTGACTGACTTTGATTTTACCTTCTGATTTTTTAAGGTTTTTTCTTTTTATTTGTTTTATCTGATGTTTTGGATTTTTGAGTAGAGAAGATATATCTATAGGATTCAAATTAACTAAAGAAATCTGATACTTATTTTTTAGGCGTTTGATTCCTTCCTTCATTGTTTTTTCTAAACAATGTTTAAGCCGACCCATGTAAATATTATCGTTGTCACGAAGCTGGTAACTTGCTCTTCCTATCTCAAAAATTTTAACAGCATATTTTCTTTCACTGTTGGGAACGGAGTCATAAAATACTTGTATGAGATGAGACACGTTCTCTTCGTTTGGTTTTTTACTATTTTTTAGTTGTTTGGCTAGCTTTTTAATGTATGTTCTCATTTCCTCATTGGAAAAAATACCGATACTTATTTCTGGGAATTCTTCGATAAAAGTATCAATCTCTGTGTTCAGTTTATCTTTTGAACGATGATTAATTGGTGTTTTCTGATCAATTTTATCAATAAGATTTGATATTTTCTTAAGTCTTTTATTTCTTTTAATTGCTTCAAGGTCTTGACCTTTTAAAAGCTTCATGAATTCATAGGGATCCTCAGGTTTTATTCTTTCATTGTAAATGGAGCCGAAAAGTCTCATGCCATGAGCAAAGGGTATAAATTCTTTCCAATATGTTTCTTCCCATTTATCAACTATTTTTTTTCTTTTCTCAATTTCATCAGCTAATTGTTTATCTGTTAAGATCGTTAAATCAAGATTATCTAATTCCTTTGCTTCTTTTATAAGGTGAGGAATCAGTTCAGATTCAATTTTCTTTTTTAGATTTTCTAAATTAGTAAATGTTCTTTTTAGACTTAGATACCATGGCCGTTGATCATTTTCCTTTTTTATCTGTTGGGTAATTGGTCTTGATTGCAAAACAAATATTCTTTTGTCAGCTTGAGTCCATTCCATATCCTGAGGAATTTTGAAAAGATTTTCAGATCTTTTGCAAATTTGATATACTCGATGAACATCGCTATCTTTTAATGGTGTTATATCTTCACTCTGTTTGATTTTGATTAACTCTGCACCATTTCTTGCGGTTACCATTTTTTGTGTTATCATACTTGTTTTACGATTCATTATACTCCCTGTTTTTCTATTAATGAACCAACGATAAGGGTCAATGTCGCCATCAACTAAGGCTTGGTTTAAACCAAAAACAGCTTCAACAATTGCCTGCTTGTAATTCAATGGGTTAACTGAAAAACAAATACCTGAGCTTTCTCCTGGCATAAATTCTTGGATGACCACTGCCATGTTCATGTTTTCAAGATGTAAGCCAAGCTCATTTCTGTACATCAATGCTCCATCAGAGTAAAGTGATGCCCATACCAGTTTAATTTTTTCAAGTAGATTATGAATACCTATTACGTTGATGTATGATTCATGTAAACCTGCAAAGGAGGAAGCGTGAGAATCCTCGGCAATAGAAGAAGATCGTACCGCCCAAGGAGTAGATTGCTTTGTTATTATAATTTCTTTTACTTGTTTTTTTAATCCAGGTGGAACCTTTCCTTTAATTATCATATTTTTAATTCGTAATGAAGTATCCCATAACTCCTCCCATCTCATTTGTTCAAAAGATTTTCTGGAAAGTTCAAGATTAATCTTTGCACGAAGATGATTATAAGATAAAAATTCATCAAATGCAGTAGTTGTAATCACAAAACCAGAAGGTATATTGAAATTATTTTTGAGAAGAATTGCTAATGAAGTTGCTTTTCCACCAGCGTATTTGTAATCTTTTTTACTCAACTTATTTAATTGAATTATTGTCTTCATTATTTATCTCCAACAGATAAACATTCTGGAATCGTTCCACAAAAGAAAATGAAGAAATCTTGATTTGTAGAAATTCAACATTTTGAGAATGAATAAATGAATCTAGCTGAGGATGCCTTGAGAGATACAATTTTTTGATTTGTTTATTTTGCTTTTTTTCAATTACTTTTGCTGTTCCAAAGACGGTAAGAGCATAAGCTGAACTTACATCTAAGTTATCATTTGATCGAGTATCTATAAAAAAAGCCACCTTGTCGTTTTCATTAACATTTTGGAATTTATACGTACTTTTGCCTGTTGCTACATAGATTGATTTCATATCCTTAGAAGCAACGAATGCAAGAAGACTAGTATATGGTTGATTGTCATTACTTGTCGCGAGAACACCATAAAGTTGTGACTTAAGTATTTTTTTAATTTGCTTTTTAATTTCATTTTTTTTGGGATTATTTTCATTTGTGA
>JAGXLH010000051.1 GCA_018334795.1 Thermoplasmatota archaeon | reverse complement strand
TTCCGTCTTTTGTTGGAACGAATAATCAAACCTATACCTTGTACAAAGGAGATGTAATTTCAATGCCACCAGATATGGCAAAAATGCTATTAAACAAAAAGGCGGCTAAGAAAATAAGAACTGATCATTAGTTAAAAACAAACTTTAATAAAATGTAGATGTCTTTGTTTCATTGAAAGGAACCAGATGATTGTAATCTAATCATACAAAATCAGTAACAAGAGCACTACGTCATCTTGCATTGAAAATATAAGACCCAATTTCAAAGTCCTCTCCTTTTATCTATTATGTTGATTACCTTTTTATACAACCTCCTTATTACCAATTGAATCTAAGAAGCAGAAAAGGGAGTCACCCATGAAAAAACCACGAAGAATTAAAACCTACTGCCCAAAATGCAAAAAACACACTGAACATGAAGTTCATAAAGTTAAAAAGAGAAAAGCAAGTGAAATGAAACAAGGGCAACGACGATTCAGAAGGGTGATGCGCGGATATCGAGGATTTCCTCGTCCTAAACCTGAAGGAAGAGAAAAAACCAGCCGTCGTATCCAATTAAAGCTTACCTGTACTCAGTGTAAAAAAAGTCATCAACCCGCATCACAACGAACAAAAAAATTTGTTATTGAGTAGGTGAAAAAATACTATGACAGATCCAAAAAGTAAATTCATTAAAGTTCGATGTAAAGATTGTGAAAACGAACAAGTAATCTTTGATCGAGCAAGTACTCCGATTTCCTGCCATATTTGTGGGAGCAAACTTGCTATCCCAAAAGGTGGAAAAGCAGAGATTAAAAGTGAAATTTTGGAAATCCTTGAATAAAAAAGTTTCATTAGTTAGGGTTCATCAATTATGAAAAGGAAAGAATATCCTGAAGAAGGCGAATTTATCGTTGGCACCGTTACCAAAGTGCAAAACTATGGCGCATTTGTCACACTTGATGAGTACCAAGACAGAGAAGGATTTGTTCATATCGCAGAAATCGCTAGCGGTTGGGTTAAACGAATTCGTAATCACATCAAAGAGAAACAAAAAGTAGTTTGTAAAGTAATGAGTGTTGATGAAGCGAAAGGACATGTTGATCTTTCATTAAAACGAGTAAATGAACATCAAAAACGAGAAAAAATCAAGGAATGGAAGAACAATAAAAAAGCTGCCCGACTATTTGAAATGCTAGCTGATGAAATCAATAAAACCATTGATGAATGCTGGGAAGAATTCGGTAGCGCACTCGTTCAACAATATGGATCACTATATACTGCTTTTGAAGAAGCAGCATATGATTCTGAAATACTTGAAAATGATGGTTTCTCCGGAGACTGGGTTTCTGAATTAAATCAAATCGCAAAAGATAATATTGCCATTCAATTCGTTGACATCAAAGGATACCTTAACATCAAATCATTTGAACCAGATGGAATCGAACATATTAAAAATGCATTAAATTCAGGTGAGGACACCGAATATGATGATGTAAACATTGAAATTCATTATATTGGGGCACCACATTATTCAATAACCGTTGAAGCTCCAGATTATAAAATTGCGGAAGAGGAATTGAAAAAAGCAGTTGATCGAGTTGAACATATTATTACTTCCCATAACGGGGAGATGACATTTAATCGAAAATTAGATGAATAACATTTTTAATTGATAATACATGTATTATTGTCAATCTTGTGAAGAATATACATTACAATTACAGTGTCCACGATGTGGGAAAAAAACTGTGCAGCGTAAACCTCCACGGTTTGCACCACAGGATCCATATGGATCTTATCGAAGGAAACTGAAGAAAGAGCAAAGAAAGGTGTAAGGAAAGTTATGGACTTTGTATCAGTTAAAAAAAAGGGAAAGATGCCAAAACTTAACAATCCAATACTTATCGAAGGATTACCCGGTATTGGAAATGTTGGAAAACTTGCAGTGGAACATTTAATCGATACCATTGATGCAAAAAAATTCGCTGAAATCTACAGTAAGGATTTTCCACCACAAGTATTTATTAATCCAGATGGAACTGTTGAACTAGTGAAAAATGAGTTTTATTACTGGAAGGCGGAAAAAGAAAACCAACGGGATTTAGTTTTATTAACCGGAGATTACCAAGGGCTTTCCTCCAGAGGTCAATATGAGCTCGTTGAAAAAATTCTTAATGTTTGTGAAGAATTAGATGTCAAAGAATTATACACGCTTGGTGGCTATGGATTAGGTCATGACATTTCCAAACCAAAAGTGCTTTGTGCAACTACTCATAAAACACTGGTCAAAGAAATGAAAAAACATGGCGCGGTGTTTAAGAAGAATGAACCGGGTGGTGGTATCGTTGGTGCAAGTGGATTACTGTTAGGACTGGGAAAACTTCGGAAGTTGAAAGGAATTTGCTTTATGGGAGAAACACCAGGATATCTTGTTGATCCAAAGAGTGCAAAAGCGGTGCTTAAGATTTTGATGAGTATTACTAATATCAAAGTTGATCTTTCTGCACTTGAAGATAAAGCAAAAGAAATTGAACAGATCGCTCAGCAACTTAAGGAAATGGAATCTGGTAGTGGAGAGAAATCTGAGGATTTGAAATATATTGGATAATCAAAAAGGATTCATCCATATTTTTTATTTTTTTTAAAGAAAAAGATGAAGAAATAATTAAAAGATGATTTGTGTAGAAATTTCATTCAACTAGCTGTATGCCATATGTTTTTTCTGGGTTCTCTTTATGAATTTTGATAAGATCTTCTTTACTTGCAAGTTCTTTTTCAAGCAATTCAAAAGTTCGACGGGGAACTGTTTTTGGACCAAGAACTGCACCAGGTCGTTTCGGATCATCTATATAATCAGTTTCCATCATGAACCGAGTTCCCTTCTTTATTGCTTTACGAATATTTTTTTTATTAGCTAAAACGGAGGGCATCAACCCAGAGTTCTCTTCCGGAAGAATAAATGGTGGAGAAAAATGTTTCACAATTTTATCTGCAGATAAGCCTACTTTTTTGCCCATTTCAACAAGTTCCTTGCATTGAGTTGGCGTGGTTGATTCAGTATGCAGAATAACAGGTACATCTACTTGTTTTGCTTGTTTCATACCATATGATAAAATCTTATTGCTTTCTTCCATGATTTCTTGATCAACCGGAAAATGTGGTCGGCCGATTTCACCAATGCCAATACTTTTCCCATCAAGGCAAAACTGAGCAGCAATCTCCATTCCTTTTTTCATTAGTTCTATTGCTTTTTCACCGCCTAATTTTTCTTTTAAACGAAGATAGTCAACAGGATATGGACCAACTGTGGTATACACGGTTATATCAAGTTGTTGTTGAATTTCTTCAGCCATATCTACAGTTTGCTGAAACACATTTTTATACGTTTTATCTTTAATAACCTGATGAACCATCGGATATTGACAGAGAACGAAATGAGTTCCCCCAGCTCGAATAAAATCTTTTACTGCTTCAAGGTATTGGCCATCACGACGCAAATGCAAATGATTATCAAAAATTATCATTGTCTACTTCCTTTCTTCAATGTACTGATATATTGATTTCTTATACATAATTTTATTCTTTTTCTAATCTAAATACCGTTTGTTCCAACAAAAATTCTTACCATTAAAATGTGTCAAAAAAACGGGAAATTATAACTTAAAAATTAAAATCTATATATTTAAAGATACTGATAAATAATCTATGTAATTTATATAGTATGAAATGTATTGAGAAGATATTCTTACAGGAAACGTGAGGAGAGACATATGAAAAATAAAACAATTAAAATACTATCTAGCATCCTGATTTTTGCTTTAACCATTAGTGTTCTTGCATTCTCTGGATGTATTGAAGAGGAAGTGGAAGAAGAACCAAAAAACATTGTAGAAACAGCAATTGCAAGCGATGATTTTAACACACTCGTTGAAGCATTAACCACTGCTGATTTAGTTACTACACTAAAAGATGAAACCGAAGAATTCACCGTTTTTGCACCAACCGATGCAGCATTCGACAAATTAGACGAATCATTTCTAACAGATTTGCTAGAAAACGAAATCGATCAACTAATAGATATACTCACGTATCATGTACTCTCAGGAAGAGTTATGGCAGAAGATATAACAGGGGATATCAGAGTTGAAACAATCCAGGGAAAATACATTGACATTACAATTGATGGGAGTACGGTTTATATAAACGATGCAATGGTAACCACAACCGACATTGAATGTAGTAATGGTGTTATCCATGTTATCGATACTGTACTAGTACCAAAAGATAACATTGTAGAAACCGCTATAGCAAATGACAATTTTGACACTCTAGTATCTGCGGTTGTTGCTGCAGGACTTGACACTACATTAAGCGATGAATCTACACAATTCACCGTTTTTGCACCAACCGATGCAGCATTTGCAGAATTAGACAGTGAATATCTAAATAATCTAGTTCAAAATGATACTGCAAATCTCACAAAAATACTAACCTACCACGTGCTATCTGGCGAAGTTCTCTCAACAGATCTAAGCGATGGCATGACTGCAGAAACTGTTCAAGGATCTGAAATTACAGTGACTATAGAGGATGGAAATGTATATGTTGATGAAGCCATGGTAACTGTGGCAGATGTTGAATGTAGCAATGGTATCATTCATATCATCAATAAAGTCATCACACCATAACTGAAATTTTAATTAATAAAATCCTAGAAAATAGGATTTCTTCTTCTTTTTTTTAAAAAAATAATACTTATGAAATTATATATTGTGTAATCTTTTGTATAATCAGTTTTAGTTAAAATATAAAAACCTCTTTTTGTTGAAAATATATTCAATAAAGAAAAATCATCTAATAAAAAAGCAAGGAACGTAATCTTTTGTCCATTGACTCATAAAGCATGTTGTCAATTTTGTAAAAACTATATAGTTTATATAGGATTAATCACATGTTATCTTTAAGATTAAGGTGAGGAGAGAAACAACCATGAAAATTAAAACAAACAAACTTATGTCTAGCATCTTGGTTTTCGTATTAGCAGTAACTGTTCTTGCGTTCTCCGGATGCGTTGAAGAAGATGAAAATAAAGTAATTATTGGAACCTCAGCAGATTTTCCACCATTCGAATATATGGATGATGACGGAAACATCATTGGATTTGACATTGACATGACTAAAGGAATATTAGAAGATCTTGGATACACAGTTGAAGTCAAAGACATCACCTTTGATTCATTGATTCCTTCATTACAAACAGGAAAAATCGATGTTATTGCAGCTGCAATGACTATCACTGCAGACCGGGAAGAACAAGTTGATTTTACAGATCCATATTATGAAGCAGATCAATCAATTCTAGTTGTAGAAGGATCTAATATAGACTTAGAAAATACCATTGATTTACAGAATTATACCGTTGGTGCCCAAACAGGTACCACTGGAGCAGCATGGGTTGAAGAAAACCTGGTTGGAAATGGAACCATGAGTGCACAGAACTTTAGTCGATATGACACCTATACCTTAGCAGTTCTTGATTTGATAAATGAAAACATTGAGGCAGTGGTCCTTGATAAGCCTGTTGCTGAAGCATTTGCTGCAAATAAGGAAGTAGAGATCATTGAAACCATTATCACCGGTGAATCATACGGACTCGCGGTTCAAGAAGGAAATACAGATCTTCTTGAAGAACTCAACCAAGGCCTATCAGATCTCATAGGAACAGAAGAATGGAACACCCTTGTTGAAACCTATTTCTAATGAAACTATGAAACTAGTTAGCAGGAAATAACATCTTTAAAAACATGTGATTACTGTGGACATCACAACGTTAATTGGTTTCCTCCCACGGCTGATGGGGGGATTACTAAACACTATACTGTTAACCTTCTTCAGCCTTATTATTGCCACGGTATTTGGCATGTTACTTGCAATGGGCAGAGTTTATGGTAAAGCACCATTAACCACTATCATTTATGTCTATGAAAAAATCTTTAGGGGAGTTCCTCTCCTCGTTATTTTTTTCCTCGTTTATCTTGGCTTAGGACAAATAGGGATTAATTTGTTACCATTCACCGCAGCCATCATTGGCCTAGCTTTACGAAGTTCAGCATATCAAGCACAAATTTTTAGAAGCGCAATAAACTCTATTCCCGAAGGACAAAACATTGCCGCTCGAACCCTTGGAATGACAAAAATCCAATCAATCATCCATATCATGATTCCGCAAGTACTTAGATTAAGTATTCCTAGTTGGTCTAATGAATTTACTATTGTACTAAAGGATACATCTATTGCTCTTGCATTAGGAGTTCCTGAATTACTTCGAGTAGCTGGGCAAATTTATGCGATACCCAACTATTTTGATTATATCCTTCCAATCTTACTAGTTGTAGCAATTATTTATTTCATCATTGTTATATTAGTTAACAAAATACTTGGCTATATAGAGAAAAAATACAAAATGGCAGGATTTGAAGTTTCTGTCGAACGATAAAAAGAATTGGGAAGTGTGAAACTGAAATGAGCATGCTTGAACTGAAAAATATTCATAAAAAATATGGATCTAATGAAATCTTGAAAGGAGTTACGTTTTCACTTGAAAAAGGAGAAACAAAAGTAATCATTGGTCCAAGTGGAACCGGGAAAAGCACACTTCTTCGATGTATAAATCAATTACATCCTCCAGATAAAGGAGAAGTTTGGTTAGATGGGGAAGAGATCACAAACAAGAACATAAATATTAATCGCATTCGACAAAAAATTGGCTTTGTTTTTCAGGATTTTAATTTATTTAATCATTTAACTGCATTACAAAATGTAAGTATTGGTCTTGAAAAAGTTAAAAAAATGGAAAAAGAAGAAGCAAAAAAACGAGCAATGCAAGAATTAAGACGAGTGGGTTTAGAAAATCAAGCAGAACAATATCCTGCAGAATTATCTGGTGGTCAGAAACAACGAGTGGGGATTGCTCGGGCACTTGCTATGGATCCGATGATTATTTTATTTGATGAGCCAACATCAGCATTAGATCCTGAACTAATTGGTGAAGTATTGGAGGTTATGCAAGGTCTCGCTGGAAAAGTAACCATGCTTTGTGTCACTCATGAAATGGGTTTTGCTCGAAATGTTGCGGATGAAATCATCTTCATGGAAGAGGGTTATGTTCTGGAAGCAGGGCCGCCGATGAAGATGTTTAAGAATCCAGATCATAAACGAACTGGAGAATTCTTAGGAAAAATTGCAACACTTTATGGAGAAAATAAGGAGGAATAAATAACGTCGTCCTTTGTTGATTTCTTTGTTGAATCCGCTCCTGCTCTTTTCGAAGGGTTACAAATAACGTTATTTTTAACATTTATCTCACTAGCATTAGGATTCGCTTTAGGCATTATTCTAGCATTAAGCAGAGTCTATGGAAGTAAACCACTTTCTTGGATTGCCTCAGGTTATATTGAAATTATTCGAGGGACGCCATTACTTGTACAATTATTCATTTTTTATTACGGTCTTTCATCAATTGGATTTCATATAGATCCCGTTTTAGCTGCATTACTTGGATTATCGTTGAACAGTGCTGCTTATCAAGCTGAATATGTTCGAGGATCAATTCAATCGATTCCATCCGGGCAAATGATAGCTGCTCGATCCATGGGAATGAATAGGATGCAATCGATTTCAACGATTATTCTTCCACAGGCGTTACGTGTTTCTATTCCTGCTTGGTCAAATGAACTTATTTATTTGCTAAAATATTCTTCACTTGCCTATATTATAAGAGTCGTTGAACTAACTGCAGCTGGTAAATTTATTGCCGCTGAAACCTTTAGACACATTGAAGTGTTTTTGATGATTGCTTTAATTTACGTGGCGTTAACTGTTGTCTTTACTGAAATCCTTGATCGGTTCGAAGAGCGGATAAGTATTCCTGGCCTGGGCATGAGAAAAAAATCAGCCCAACGAACAATCACCTAAAGGCCGGGGAAACGTTTTATCTCTTTCTTTCGTATTGTGCATCATATTAAGACAATGTATGATCTTTCAATAACAATAGTAGAAAGAAATGTGTATGGCTTGGACATGCACGAATATGGACTGCTAAATCATGATATCACATACAACTGTATAGCATGTAAAAATCTAAAGATATCACTAAAAAAAACATGTTTTATAATCATTACAGAAAAACCCCGTTAAAAAAAAATATAACCCATTTAATACGGAAAAATAAAGAATCGATTACTATAGAAAAAAGATGGAAGAGTTAAAACCGATAACGATTCTTTTTACTGAAAAAATATGAAAACGTTCGTTCTTCCTTCGGTTCTTTTCCAGTAATCATCTCAATGATACTTTGTGCAAGAATCCATCCAAAATATCCCATGAAAAACGTGAAAAAACCAGTGATACTATAGCCAACAATTGCTTGTAAATACGATTGACCACCAGTCACAAACAAAAGGATGATTCCTACGATGATAAACAGAAAGATTAATAAAAAAATCCATCGAAGGGCATAAATAGTTACTTTCATCGTTTTAAATGGTATTTCCTCAAGTGAAATATTTTGATTAAACATTTGAGAGAGCGACGTCTGATTTGGATTAAATTTTTTTCCTTGCACCGTATTATTCCTCCTAGAAAACTCAAAAATGATTGAGCAATGAAGAGTGATCCCATACTGGTAATGGAAAAAAGGTTTTATATACATATTTCGCAGTCGAATATGCAGGTGCAATAGTACAAGACTATGAATCTACGTCCCATCATATTTTTAAAAAAAAATTAAGAGTCAGCAATGATGCTGATCACATCACCATCTTTAAGTTCATGATCTGCACCGATCACTCGTTGTGTTCGTGCATCAATTGCTCGAATGAAATGATCACCAATATCAGAATGAACCTTATAGGCTAAGTCCTTAGCCGTACTTCCTCTTGGAACTAAAAAAGCATCTGGTAAGATGCGTTTTTCTTTATCAGTTAACTGATGTTCATCCTCAACTGGATACACCACGATTAAATCAAGCATAGAAACAGATTCCTCAATACATCGGTAAATACCCGTAGACCCATATACATCAAGAACATGAGTTTGAATGTATTCAAGTGCATGTAATTGTTTTTCACTTAATGCAGTGCGATCCCGAATCGTAAACTTACTATCACCCGGCGTATACTCAACAAGATTATGCTGTGCTGCATTACTTAATGCTAGTTCAGATTCAGCACTCGTAGGAATAACTCGATATCCCCGTCTTTTAATTTCTTCAATAGCATCATCCAATGATTCATTCGTAACATCAACTTTGTTAAATGCAATCAACATTGGTTTACTCCGTTGCCTGATATAATCCGCAAGTAAAAACAAATCTTCATCTGACCACATTGAAGGTTTATCCGTTTTCAAATCTATCTTTCGAATCGCCGATTGAATATGAGACTCTCTTACTCCAAGACCAGTGAGTTGTTCAGCAAGTAATCGTTCAACTTTTTCTCCTTCAAGCTGAGCTTTTCTCGCGATATTCTCCCAACTTTTCTTAATAATTCCTTTCAACCAATAATTGATTTCTTTTTCTAAAAAATCAATATCATTTAATGGATCGTAACTACCTGGTTTACACGGGTTTCCTTCTGAATCCGTACTCCCTGATGCATCAACAATATGAATCAATGCATGGGCTTGTCTTAATTCATCAAGGAATTTATTTCCTAACCCCCGACCTTTAAAAGCATCAGGAACAAGACCTGCCACATCAAGTGCTTCAATGGGTACATACCGAGTACCATCAATACATTTTGAATTATGCGGAGTGCAAGTCACCTTAAAATCAGTATGCGGACAGGATTTTCGAACATACATCACCCCATGATTTGCATCAATAGTGGTAAATGGATAATTAGCTATTTCAGCATGAGCCTCAGTTGCAGCGTTAAAAAACGTTGATTTGCCTACATTTGGTTTTCCAACAATACCAATCATCATGCTCATGATGAGGTCTCCTCAGAATCCGATAATGGTTCAAGGATTTCTAAATCTTCTTCAAACCGACGGATTTTTTCATCAGCTTCATAATCATAAGGAGTGATAAAAGTCATTCCATGAGAGGCATAACACGTTCCTTGAATCACCGCGGTTTTTGCAAGATTCAGTTTCACTCCATCCACATTACCTGTGACCTCAGTATTCTCATCAAGTCTTATCACATCTCCCGACTGAATTGATCCTTTCACCGTGTTATGTTTTCCACAAAAAGCGTTGCCACCCGCAGTAATGTTACCACTAAACACCGTATCATCACCAAGGACCACATTTCCTTTCACTTCAAATGATCCTTGAATCCATGCTTGTTTTCCAACTCTGAGATTTCCCTCAGTTTTTGAATTCTTACCAACCATTGCATTACTTGGAACGAATAAGAACACTTCTGAAATGGGGATTGGTTCACCTTCGTTTTCCTCAAGTTCTTCAAGGATACGTTCGATTTCTTCACTATGACCCATTTTTAATAATTGCATCAGATAAATAAAAATATAAATGACCATTGGTATTGGACTGCGAATGTTAATCCAGCCTTTCGCTTCAAATCCTTCTTTCACATTAACACTGTCACCAACATCAAGATTACCAGTCACAGAAAGTTTTCCATCTACACTCACTTTTTCTCCAAGATATACGTTTTGGTCACTGTTCACATTTCCGCGAATACGAGTAAAGATATCCATACGAATATCCCCCGTGGCAAACAGATCACCATCAATGATCACATGTTCTCCAACAAAAATTCTTCCATCTGTTTTTATTCCATATTGTACCAGGCAACGGTCACCAATGATCACATCACCCTTGGTTTGAATGCAGTCTTCATCTATTGTTGTCCCATCCGGTATCACAAGTGTTTGACGGTCAAAAACCATATGCTACTCAGGTATCCATTAAGTTGTTATAAATCCACCGGCTGAAACGTGAAAAGATATGAAAAAAATGTGGTAAATAAAATGAAAAAAGTAACTGATAAAAAATATTTTTTATTCAGTTAACCAGGGTTCATCAATACGAGTATAACTGGTTAGTTCTTCTTTTGAAAACCAAAGATTGATTTCAAACTCAGCAGTATCTTTTCCATCAGATCCATGCACAATATTTCGACCGATGAACTGACCGAAATCCCCACGAATTGTTCCAGGAGATGCTTCACTTGGATTTGTTTTTCCCATCATCCCACGAACGATTTCAATTGCGTTTTCACCTTCAAGAACCATGGCAACAACAGGAGAGGACGTAATGTATTTGACCGTTGGTTCAAAAAATGGTTTTCCTTTGTGAACACCATAATGTTTTTCAGCTAAATCCTTACTTACTGAAACAAGTTTCATGGCAACTAGTTTAATTCCCTTTTGTTCAAAACGATTAATAACATTACCAATAAGTCCTCGTTGTACGCCATCTGGTTTAATCATCACAAACGTTTGTTCTTTTGCCATAATAATTATTCACCTCAAGTAATCAATAGTACACTTGAGAAAGGGATAGAATTACGGTATAAAGAGATTGTGTTAAACAATGTTCAAACAATGGATTGCCCCAGAACATACAAAGTAAAACTAGTCACATTAAAAAGAATATGAGCAATGATTGCTGCAGTAAGATTCTTTGTTTTAATCACCGTTATTGCAAGAACAGCTCCAGCAAT
>JAGXLH010000050.1 GCA_018334795.1 Thermoplasmatota archaeon | reverse complement strand
TCAAGGATTTCAAAGATTATACAGTAAACAAAGATCTTATGAGTAAGGCAAAATCTGATGCAATCTTTATGCATTGTTTGCCTGCGTATTATGATTACGAGGTCACTAAAGAAGTTGCCCATGGACCACAATCAGTAATTTTTGATGAAGCTGAAAATCGTATGTGGGCTCAAATGGCTATCATGGTAACGTTAGATAGATCAATGGAAAAATAAAAAGATACTTTTTATTTTCTTTTTTTCAACTTTTTTTGTATCATTTTATTTAAGAGAGGATTTCATTGAGTTGATCTGTTTTCGCTGCATATTTTATTTCTTGAGCAATACGTTTCCCCGTGGAAAGGCCGGGTTCAATTAAATCTGAGTATGGTGACCCATTCACATATGGATTTGTTCCAGCAACGATTCGAGCACTGATTTCAAAGACTTTGAATTCAAGATTTTCAGTTACTACTGTTTCTAAACAAAACGAGCCAATGATCCCGCCAAAGAGGTCTAATGATCGTTCAACTACTTGTTCTCCCATTTTAAAGACTTTAGGAAGTAATGATTCTCGAAGGACGATTGGAATGTTTCCGGTGACAACAAATGTAGGATGAATACCTATTTCTTCAAGTTCAGCGATACTTCCAAGTCGTTGTACTTCATCAATGGTTGTTTCATCACGTCTATCAATTGATAGCATTTGCAGGCTTCCTTTATTAAGTTTATATGCATTGTTTTGAATTGGAGAATAAAAATAGTGTAAGTAATAACGGGTTCCCATCACAAATTCTTGAATGGTGTATGGTTTTTTTGGTTGAATTCGTTTTTGGAATTCTTCATAGGTTTTTGCAATGAAAAATCCTCGTCCACCTTTTGCTCCATGATATTTAACAATGACGGGTGATTCAATGTTTTTAGGATTTTTAACCTCCCGAGGCATAGTGAGTCCGGCTGATTCGAGCCATTTTCTTTCGATATTTCGATCTGATTCCCATCTGAGAACATTACGATTTCCAAATGTCGGCAAGTTTAAGGATAGAAATTTGTCTGCTCCAAGATATTCTACAAAGGATCCATGTGGAATAATCACTGCATTTTTTTCTTGAAGTTCACTGGTAAGATCTAAAATGTCCTGGTAATTATCAACCATTAAGAATTCATCGGGTTTTGCTTTTGGAAATGCATCATAAAACCGTCTTCGTTCTTCACCAACGGCAATTCCTAATGTTTTGAATCCTTCTTGTTTTGCTCCATGAAAAAGTTGTAAACTGGAATGAGAACAAACAGTTGCAATAGTAATATTAGACGTATCATATTCTGCAAGTATGTCATCAATATTTAAATCTGTCATTTTGACACCTTGCACCGTAATAACAGACAGGGGGGTTTTATTAATTTCGCTGTTTTCTTGATTGTTTTTTTAAAAGATATCCTTTTACATGTGGTCTAGTAATATAATAAAGCAAGGGAAGATTGATTGGAATAGTAAAAATAAAAAGAATCCCCGCAATGGTAAATGTCCACGTTGATTTGGTTAAAATTCCAATGGGAATAAGAATCCCAGTTAAAACAAACGTGGTTAAATACATTATTCCTGGAACATTACCGGACTGAATTAACGGTGGATAAATGGAAAACAGATACAAAGCAATAATTGTTTCAACAATAAGAATTCCAGAAAGAAAAAACAATCCTTTGGGACATCTTTGATCTTTAGGCTCTTTAGGTTCTTTTTTTGGTTTTTCATCTGTTAATGGTTTTTCAGTTCGTTCTTTTTTTAATCCTTCTAAAAATTTTTTGTACTCTTTTTCATTACTAAAAATCAGTGGCATTCCTTGGAATCCGCAATTCCTGCAAACTTGTCTGCTAGTGTATCCTGTGAGAACGCCGTCTCCTATGGTTCCTTGATAAATTTTTGTGCTTCCACATTTAGGACATGCTTCTATTTCCATTGGTGTTCAAATCCAATTTAAAAACAATAGTTTTACTTTAAAATGTTTTCCTGAGATTACTCAATCAAGTATTTATCAAAGAATAACTTGTTTTCCTATATCCTCACACCAATAATTGTGAAAAAATATTAGTTTTATTTTATGTGAATGTAAACATATGGGAAGAGGTAATACTAAGTATCTTAATGAATATATACAATTAGTTTTAATATAAACAGGGGGTCAATAGGTATCCATGAACCGGAAAATTATAGGAATGTTAATTGTTGGGCTACTGCTTTTTAGTGGTGCAAGCAATTTTTTAAATGCTGAAACGACCAATGAACAAGAACAAAATTTTGTAACAATCGGTAAAAACATATCATTTTCAACACCAGAAATACTTAATTCAGAAACTGGTACTAAAATCAGATTCGATGAAACAGATCGATACAAAACATCCATTGGAAAACCAATGATGCCAGTAAAAACGACGGTGTACACATTTCCTTTTGGATCAAAAATCCATGATGTAACTGCACTAATATCAGATGTTTCTACGATGCCTCTAACTAACCAGATTGAAGCATCACCAATACCATTACCATATGATACAACATATGTGAAAGAATCTGAACTGATTCAATCCTCATTAAAAAATGAAGGAGAACTTGAAATTTTTTCTGGATTTTATCCCAAATCATGGTACGAGTATAATGTAAAAATTGGATTGAATGAAAACAATGAACGAACAACATTTGTCATCGTTAATACCTATCCGGTTCGTTATTCAATGGAAGAAGAAACTATTGAATATGCTTCTGACATACACATTGACATATCATATTCCGAACCTCAAAATGATATAGCTACTAATTCAGAGTATGAATTCTTGATTATTGCTGGTTCAGCATACGTTGATGAACTACAACCTTTTGTTGAATTCAAACAAAACAATGGGATTGATACAAAACTAGTGATAACCGATGAAATTGATACTGATGGATTTGATGAAGCTGAACAAATCAAGTATTTTATTAAACAGGAACTTGATGAATCAAATATAAAATCCGTGTTACTCGTCGGAGGGCATCGAAGTTTTTGGGGATTTAACAAACCTGAACTGCAAATTCCAACACGATTCATTTATTTAGATGATACTGGTGAACCAGGTTTTGTCAGCGATTTATATTATGCTGACATTTATGAATATGATAACGAAACAGGTACTTCAATATTTAGCAGCTGGGATACCGATGGAGATGGAAAATATGGAGAATGGTATTATACTCCTGATGAAATTTCCGGTAAAGAGGACAATGTTGATTTACTACCAGATGTACATCTTGGACGATGGGCATGTCGAACAGAAGAAGAAGTAAAAAATATGGTTCAAAAAGTAATGAACTATGAACAAAAGGATAACACGGAAGAAGAATGGTTCAACCGAATGATTTCCTTATCTGGTGATGATTTCCAAGATCAAATAATGCTTGATATCTCATGGGATACAACTGGACTGCAAGGATCATTTACTATTCATGCGGAAAGCGCAAATACAATTGGTCAAACCGGTCCTGAAGACACGGTTACCGTTGAAGTCGATCACACTCGTGAATCCGTGGTTACATTCTCTGAAGATGACCATCTTACAACTGATTTAAAGTATCCAAATCTTCCAATTGCAGAAATCACTGTTCCATCTGATGGAAATGTTCTTGGAAATAGTAATGTATACAATGAAAATCCACCAAATGCATATATTGGTTATCGATGGACTCCAGTGAATTATACAGATAATGTTGTTTATATCAGAGGAAAATCATATAATCCCCAGCCTCACACAGAAACAGGTGTCGATACTATACTTAAAATTTGGATCACTGATGAAAATGAAAATATTGTTTTTGGCCCGGTTCTCACCAATCAAAGCATGTATTTTGAAGGAGAATGGGCCACTCAGAAAGCAATGGATTTTATGCCAACAAATATGGAAAAAATAAAACTTTGGACATCCATGGGAACATTTCAGGGTTCTGAGGATGATGTTCATGATGGAATAGATCTTGTTGTTGATCAGTTATCAGAAGGTGCTGGCTTTTGGTATATCGCAGGTCATGCCAATCCAATGATTTATGCTAATCATTATCCTGGCATTCCTGGTGGCCGGGCAAATGGTGATGTGAAGGGATTGACGCAATTTTCACCATTTTCAGGATTAAATCCAAAAGATATCTTTCCTTTGACAGAATTGGATAACGATGGAAAACTTCCAGTCTTGGTTCTCAGCGGTTGTCATCCATGCCAAATTGATGTTAGTTTCCTTCGATTATTCACAGAAGGAAAAATGGCGTTATGGCATGGTACATTTGTTTGGGAAAGTCTTGGATGGTGGCTTACTAAACTTGATAATCGTGGTGCTATCGCCACACTTGGTCCAACTGGATTGGGATATGGCTACATCGGCGAAGGGGGAACGCAAGGTTTAGGTGGCTGGTTATGGCCGGAGTTTTTCAGACAATATAATCAGGAAGGAAAAGAAGTAATAGGCGAAGCATGGACGCAAACATTGAATAATTACATATTTGAATTCGGTCCGAATCTTGATTTAATAGATACTAAAACCGTTGAAGAAATGGTTCTTCTTGGCGATCCGACACTAACTATTGGATAAAAAATAAATTCGATCTTTCTTCTTTTTTCTTTATAATATTCGTCTTTTTTATGAACTTGTTTTTTTCCTTAGCATTTAATTAACATCATTTTCCTAAAAAATTGGTTGGTACGACATTTAAAAAGTAGTTTAGATAATACTTGTACCACAAGCGCTTATAAGCTGAAAATGAACAGGTTATTTGTGATTACGTATGATAATTGTCGGTCAAATCTCAAGTAAAGAAGAAGCCCAGGAAATATCATTTATTGCAAAATTATCTATTGTTGGGCAGCGTGCCCGGTTTCTTGCTCATCAGTGTAATGAAACAGAATGAAATATTTTTTGGGGACAAAACAAAAAAATTTATTTCTTTTTTTTCTAATTTTTTGTACGAATATTTATGTAATCGTTATTGTATTTTCTAGTTGAATCGAAAAACAGTAATTATAATAGTAACAAACGTTTTTTGAGGTAGAAATCATGGTCTCACTTTCTTTTTATGGTGGTGTTTCAGAAATCGGAGGGAATAAAATCCTTCTTGAAGATGGGGATACGAAACTATTCTTGGATTTTGGAATGAGCTTCGGAAAAAGAGGTGTTTTTTTCGAAGAGTTCCTTACCCCGCGCCCAGCAAATGGTATCGGTGATTTTTTAGAACTTGGTCTTATCCCTGATTTACCAGGAATCTACAGGGAAGATTTACTCACCCATCAGGGAAGAGAACCAGAGGATCCGGTGGTTCAAGGGGTGCTTTTGTCTCATGCTCATGCAGATCATGCTAATTACATTTCATTTCTTCATGAAAAGATACCGGTGTACTCTAGTAAAATTAGTAAACGAATTCTTGATGCGGTTGAAGAGCAAACACAACGAAACATTGAATCAGAAGTGTTAAATTTTAAGAAAAGACCATTGTATCGAAGAAATTACACAAAACCCCCAGTTAAACGAACCTTTCATTTATTTAGATCTAAAAATAAAATAAAAATTGATTCGTTAGAGATTTATCCAATTCATGTGGATCATAGCGTTCCTGGTGCATATGGTTTTATTATTTATACGTCAGAAGGACCTGTTGTGTATACTGGTGATTTACGAATGCATGGGTTGAGAAAAGAACAAACTGAGGAATTTATCAAGGAAGCAACATTAGCTAAGCCTCTTGCAGTTATCACCGAAGGGACACGTATTGATCAAAAAAAGACTCATAATTCAGAAGAAACAGTGTATAAGAAGGCAAAAAAAACGATTGAACACAACAAGAACATGTCAATCGTTGATTTTAATTTCAAAGATGTTGATCGATTTACCACGTTTTACCAGATTGCAAAAAAGTTGAACAAGCAATTAGTGATTAGTTTCAAACACGCATGCTTCTTAGAACAGTATCATCAGGATAAAAAATTGAAAACGCCGAATAGCACGGATAGTCAAATCAACATTTTGCTTCCGAAACGTAACACAGGAACCTACGATTTAAGTGAAGACTATAAAGATAAATTCATGAAAAAGAGAATATCGTATCCTAATGTAATTACTGCTGAAGACATTAAAAAGAATCCTTCAAAATATATGATTGTTTTGAATTATTGGTATTTTAACTCTATGATTGATTTAAAACCATATCATGGCACTTACATTCATTCTCTTTCAGAACCATTTAATGAAGAAATGGAAATCTCCTATGAACGAATGAAAAACTGGCTGAATCATTTTGATCTTAATTTCGTACAATCTCATTGTTCAGGTCATATAAATGGAGTGGATTTAAAAACGGTGTTATCATCAATTCATCCTAAAAAGGTATTTCCAGTGCACACAGAGCATCCTCAAAAGTTTAATTCTTTAGATATGAAAACGGTTATGATAAAAGAAGGAAAAACGTATAAACTCTAATACTATTTGATTGTATGTTATCTGATTTGGATAAAGCATCTTATTTGGGGAGTTGCCAGTAGATGACTGATTTATTTCATTATGAAAAACAAGCTGATGAGCAAACTATGATAAAACCAGATGGAAAAAAAAGGAAAAAGATTCAATTCATTGAAAAATTGCATGAAGGAGAAACAGTTAATGATCTTTTTTCAGTGAAACTAAAAAATGCTCCTAGAGGATATAAAAAGGGAACCTTTTTTGATTTGATTCTTACGGATAAAACCGGTGAGATCAATGTTAAATTCTGGGGTGGGAATAACAAAGAACGTGTGAAACGGTTATTTGAAAGTTTTTCAACTGGTGATGTAGTTCAACTTCGGTCCGGGTCTGTAGAACGCTATCAGGATAGATTACAAATCTCTATTAATGAAAAAACTGGTGGCATACGGCGATGCAACGCTCAAGAGTATGATGAAAGTGATTTTGTTGCTGCCTTATCTGAAGGGGAAATAAAACGATTATTTGAAAGTATGCAGACTTACATTGAAACCATTTCTAATCCTAGTTTAAACGCATTACTTGAATCGTTCTTTGAAGATGAACAATTCGTTGAAGCATATACTCACACCCCATCAGCGATGTCACATCATCATAATGTGATCGGGGGGAATTTGCAGCATAGTTTAGGTGTGGTAAAATTAAGTTATTCCATTGCTGAGTATTATACTGATTTGGACCGGGATTTGTTAATCACTGGTGCTATCTTACATGATATTGGTAAGATTAAAAGTTATAAAACGACCACTACCATTGGACGAACCGATGTTGGAAATTTCATTGGTCATATCGTTGTGGGTAGCCAATGGATTCAAGATAAAATATCAGGTTTAAGAAAAAAAGATATTTCTTTTGATGAAGTATTGGAATTAAAGTTATGCCATATGATTCTTAGCCATCATGGTCGTCTTGAATATGGATCACCGAAACTTCCTGCTTTTCCTGAAGCTGCAGCATTGTTTCAAGCTGATTTAATGGATTCACAAGTGAAGAATTTTTTACAAAAAATCGAGCAAAAAAAGGAAGATATTGATGAGCACTGGTCATTTATGTATGATTCTAATATTAATGGGAAAAAACCAGTGTACATTGATTTTGAAAAACAAAAGAATGTATCGGTGGATGATACGTTATGAAAAAAGAAATGATGAATATTTTATGTTGTCCAACATGTAAATCATCACTTCAACTACAGGTAAACGAAGAAAAAAATAAAGAAGTAATCAGCGGATCTTTAAAATGTGTGAAATGCAAAAAAACCTATCCTATTACTGATGGTATCCCTGATTTTGTTACTGAAGTTAAATCAAAATAATACTTGTTTTTAATTGGAAAAGAATTCATCCATTTCTGAAAATAAATCCTTAGTAAGTTTAAGATCTCTAAGATATTTTTTGAATCGAGATGCTCTTCGATCTAAAATAACTGCAACTCCTCTATCGTTTTCATCTCTGATCAACCGGCCGATGGATTGTAACATTTTTCGAGCAGCTGGTGCATCAACAGTGTACTCCCATCCTTTTCGAAATTTCATATCGTAATATCGTTGTAATCCTTTTTGCCGAGCAGTTGGTTTAGGATAAGGGATACCAACGATTACTGCGATTTCCAATTGTCCAGCAGGAAAATCCATTCCTTCGCTGATTCGTCCCCCCATCACTGAAAACATTGCTGCACCATCTCCATCATTATCACCCTGTGATTTGAAATCATCAATCAAATCAATTAATGCAGATTGGGACATTTTTTGTTCTTCTAAATATATCGATCGTTGAATTTTTGAAAAATCATTATTTCGTTTGAACATGGATAACACATTAAAACTTGGGAAAAAAATCATAGTGTTTTGTTCATAGTTATTACAAATTGAGAAGATGTATTGCCATAATCGTTCTTTTATTTCAGGATCACGTGATAATTCAGCGTATTTAGTGGTAACATCAGTAACGAAGAATAATTTTTTGTTTTGTTTTGAAAACGGTGATGGAAAAGAAATAAGCGTTGTTAAAGGAGCTAATCCCATTGAATCACGGTATTCTTCTAATGGTTCTAATGTTCCAGACATATGAATGGTGCTATGAAACTTTGAAAGTATTTTTGTTCCAACGGATGGATCTAAACAGTATGCTTCAATTCGTGGGTTTTTTCCATCAGCATCATCAACGATAAGTTTAGAATATTGATCATGGGCTATATTCAACCAGAAATCAAGGAACATGCCAAGTTTGTGAAGATAGGATCTTGGAAGTTTGTTTCTTTTTTGTTTTGCTTCTTGAATTTTTTCTCCATAAGCAATCAAATCCTCAATAATATCATGCACTTGTTTTTGTGAGATACCAGTTCGATTTGACAGTTCTGTTAAAAATTCGTTTTTTGGAAGAAACGCATCTGTTTTTGAAGAGGGTCCTTTTCGAATGCCATCTTCTAAAATAGAGTACACATAGGTGTCACGGAGTTCACGGATGATATCTTCCATGGTTTTACAAAAAGAGGCGATGGTGAAATGACCATCAGCAATAGAAGGATTTCCGTAGTCTTTTGCTTCATACCCGCAGTTTCGAAGCATCCAAGCACTGAGCTGTGTTGAAAATAGATCTCTTAAGTAATCTGGGAGGTTATGAGCTTCATCTACAATTAATAACACATCTTCTTCAGCAACGCCTAACCAGTCAAATAGCATGTTTCTAATGGTGATATCAAAAATATAAATGTAAGGAATAACTACTACTGTTGCATCGCGAACGATTTTTTTGTTTAATTCGTAGGGACAAATGGTTTTTTGTTCGCAATAGTGAATAAATGTTTCAGCAGTGGGCAGTTCTTTTTTAATCCATTCTATCAAATCTTCGACTTGGTTTTTTTCGTTAACGAAATTCCGATAATAAGGACATCCCTTGTGGGAGTTGCGTGTTTTCTTTTTTTCATTTGAACAAAATTTGGAAAGTTCCTCACTAGTACCTTTTGATAATTCTTCATCATTTTTGGCGTGAGGACACATATTGCTTCTACCTTGGATGCCTACACCAATCATTTTTTCTTTTCGAGAATCGGTATCCTTAAGGGTCTGTCTGATGGCACGTAATTCTTTGATAACTTGTTGTTGTTGTGCATTAGTTCGGGTGATGTAAATGATTTTTTTTTCATGTGCTAATGCGTAATTTAATGCTGCTGATAAGACACAGATAGTTTTTCCAGTACCTGTTCCTGATTCGATGACAAGATGTGATCTATCATTGAATGCATTGGATATCGTGGTAACGATAGCCTTTTGGTGTGGTCGTGGTATATAAGGAAAAAATTCCATGAGTATTTCTCTGAAATAGAGTATTTGGTACATAGACTTGTTGGAGAAAAAGTAATAAACTAAAGTGTAAAAAGGAAGAAAAGTATTAGTCCATTTTAAAAGGAGTTTAAAAACGGGTAAATCTGAATATGAAAAAGAAACCGATTCAGCAAATCATGGACCGGCTTTCATCATTGCTTACAGATGAACAAGTTGACAAATTACCGAGAAAGTGGGAAAAGATTGGTGATGTACTTATCCTTCGTTTTGAAAGAAACTTATCTGCAATTGAAAAGGAAATCGCAGCAGTTTATGCTGAGGTGTTGAACTGTAAAAGTGTATTGAAGGATACTGGTGGCATCATTGGACAGTTTCGAATACCTGAAATATCCTTTGTATACGGTGACAAGGATACCGTAACTATTCATAAGGAGAATAGCGTAAAATATAAGTTGGATCCGTCTGAGATTATGTTTTCTTCAGGGAATATGGATGAACGGAAACGAATGGGTGAAATTGTTTCATCAGATGAGGTTGTCGTTGATTTGTTTGCAGGCATTGGGTATTTTTCTCTTCCAATCGCAGTTCATTCAAAGGTTAAACAAGTGTATAGTTGTGAATTAAATCCAGTTGCATTTTCATTTTTAGAGGAAAACATAAAGTTAAATCATGTTTCAGATTTGATAACTCCTGTTCTTGGCGATAATCGAAAGGTTGCTCCACATGATATTGCTGATCGGGTGCTTATGGGTTATATCGGAGAAACAAAAGATTTTCTTCCCACTGCATTTGAATCGTTACATAATCATAAAGGAATTATCCATTTTCATGATACCTTTCCTGATGAAGAAGTACCGGCGTATCCATTATCTTTAATTCAAAAAGCAGCTGAAGTATACCATCGAAGTGTTACGTTACAACATGTGCAATGTGTAAAATCATTTGCTCCGGGCGTTAGTCATTATGTGCTTGATGTAACAATTCAGGAGAAATAAGATGTTTAAATTACGTGTGTATCATACTAATGATGATGACCCTAAGAAGTGTACCGCAAGAAAATTGAATCGATTAGGATATGCATCACTTCATACAAAAATCAGAGATTTTCCTCCGAACATGATCCTGTTAAATCCATTTTCAAAAAAAAGTTTATCACCTGAAGATACAACGCATGCTGAGAAACATGGTGTGTTGGCTGTTGATTGCTCTTGGAAAACTGCTGAACAGCAATTCTTTGAATTATCAAAAATACATGTCTCCCGAGCGCTTCCTTTTGTTATAGCAGTTAATCCGGTCAATTTTGGTAAAGCGTTGAAATTAACAACATTAGAAGCATTTGCCGCAGCAGTCTACATTCTTGACAATCCGGGTCAAGCTGAACAGTTAACATCGATTTATAAATGGGGACCACATTTTTTGACTATGAATAAGAATCCACTGGAAGATTATCGAACAGCAAAAACAAGTAAAGAAGTTATTCAGCGAATGCATGAATATCTACCAGCGAGTAAGGATGAGGTTTAAGTAAGTCACAGTAATTCCATTACAGAAAAAAACGTTATCAAACGTATTTCACTATTAAGATAAACAAAAGAGAACGTGATTGGAAGATGAAAAATAAATTAGAGGTTTTTTTCAAGCCGAAAAGTATCGCTGTTGTTGGTGCTTCGAAGGATTCAAGAAAAATTGGTCATGCTGCATTAAAAAACATTATTATTTCAAATTATGAATGTGATTTGTATCCGGTGAATCCTCATGAAGAGGAAATCCTTGGTATTCCTTGTTATAAAAAAATTACTGATATCAAAGATTCGCTTGATTTAGTGCTAGTTTCTGTTCCTGCAAAAATCGTGCCAGGTATCATGAAGGATTGTGTGAAAAAAAAGGTGAAAAACGCAATTATTATCTC
>JAGXLH010000169.1 GCA_018334795.1 Thermoplasmatota archaeon | reverse complement strand
TGGATCTCGAATGTATACCAGTATGCAGCATGATGATGAAGCACTGGATAAAACACTGAAAGCCTGGGAATACTTATTATCATTGATCCCGAAACAATGATTTTAAAAAATAAATTGTGGTCATACTTTCAAAAGACCAACTCTTTTTTTCTTTTAAGTTCATACGTACCTTATTATTTTCCTATTTGTTTTTATTCAAATAAGGTAACTTCTTTTATTGGTAGGAAATGTTTTTTATTAAAAGTAAAGATCTTGGCATGATTGTTGATAGCAATAGCTGCTATCATGGTATCAATTCTTGTGTTTGTTTTCCTCTTTCCTTCAAGATCTGTTTCGATTTTAGCTGAAAGTTTTGCATCTTCTTTTGTGAAATCTAGCGTTGTTAATGTGATGATTTCTTCAACATTTTTCTTTCTTTTGTAATGTCCAAAAAGGATTTCATGAAGATTCAATGAACAGATTGCTATGTTTTCATTTGTTTGTTTTAGTTTTTGTAGTGCTTTTTCTCCTTTTTTTGATTCTTTATCAAAGATTTCAATGAGAACGTCCGTGTCAACAAGAATCATATCTATTACCTATCCATATCGTTTTTCTTTTCTTTTTTCAGTTATTTCATGAAGCATTTCTTGTTTGTCAGTATATGTTTGACTTCCTCTCATTTTTTCTAATAGTTGAATATTTGATTTACTTAGCCGGTCAAAAAGGTCGCTGAAACTTTCATCTTTTCTTTTTAGTAAGAGTAATTTTTTGTAAATACTTTCTTTAATTGTTATCGTTTTAAATCCCATAATTATGTTTATGTTTAAACATATATTTAATATTTTCCGGATAACTTCCACATAATCAAGATTTCTTTGTTAACCAAACTTGTTGTGTACTATTGGGGGGGGTTCACTCCAATTTTTTATCAAATGATGCTACTTTCATCGTTAAAAAAAGAAAATAAAATTGCAATAGTATTTAAATTAATTATTTCAAATAATACCAAATAGCGTATTTTTTTAAACAAAGTATTTATATAGTAAAATCACTCTATTTTTATTGGCTTCATAATGATAGAATCCACTATTATAACTAATGTTTTGCATTCATTCAAAGATAATATCGTATCTAAAAAACAATTAAAAAAAGTGTTTAGAGATGTTTTGCAAGACAAATACGATCAATCGATCATACATAATCTGAGAAGAAAAAAAGAAATCATCTATGTGTTCAAAGGATATTATTACATTATCAGTCCTGAAGAAAAGATTGGATTGTATCATACATACTCGGTAAATGAGATGGTATATGCGGTGTTGAATAAATTGAATATCGCCTGGTATCTCGGACTTGATAGCGCTCTGGAAAAAAACAATCTTATCTGGCAAAGCGTTGCTCGCCCGATTATAATCAATGATTCTCTTTCTGGAGAAAAAACCATATTGAATGTACCATATGAATTTCACAAAATGAAAAAAAAGTTCCTAACATTTGGATACATCAAAAAGAAAACAAAAAACAGGATAACATATTATTATTCTAATCCTGAAAAAACACTTATTGATTATCATTATTTTCATGAAAAACCACCATCAATACTCAAACAATTCAATAAGAATAAGAAAACAAGGAAGTATCTGAACCAGTATCCCAAATCATTCAAAAAGAAGGGATTCTTTTCATGAAGAAAACGAATTTTAAACAATATATTTCGTATGTAAAACAACAAAAAAACTCGTCTATATCTGATGAAATCCTTGAAAAGGATTATATGATCTCATATTTTCTATCTGTCTGGCATAAACAAAAAGAACAAGGAAACCTTTTGTCACTAAACAATCTTATTTTTAAAGGAGGAACGTTACTATCACGAAATTATCTAAATTACCCTCGGATAAGTGAAGACCTTGATTTTACCATTAATTGTTCGAACAAGTTACGAGAAATCAGTAGCCCCACTCGAAGAGAAAAGGAAATTAAAAAACATATCATATCACTCATTGAGGATATCAAACATATTAGTATTCATTCTGATTTTCATTTCCAAACAAAAAGAACAGACAAAAAGTTCATTCGAGTAAGAAATTCAAGAGCAGTCTATCTCCTCTTCCTTTATTATCATTCATTAATCTCTAAAGAAAGAATTCCATTGAAAATCGAAATTAATTTTCTTGAACATCGATTCTTTGAATATACTAAAGACCGGATAAATACTATAATCGAACCAGATTTATATCTTAAATCAATCGGTTATGATTTGAAAAACATAAGCATAAACACCTATGCTCTTGACGAAATCATCCTTGAAAAATACCGTGCGGTCCTTACGAGAAATACATTAAAAAAACGCGATATCCTTGATTTATATTTCATTCATAACAAATGTAAAAACGTTTTCCACATTGACGGTCAACAACTCTTACAAAAGATAAAAAGTAGTTACATGATCTCACCAATGGCACAAGATAATTTCAAAAAAAACATAATGAAAATAAAAAACAATCAATTCGGTTCATCTGATGATCGAATTAAACCTCTTCTTCTAACTCCAATTGATGAAGATGCATTTCGTTCATTTCAACATGACTTATTTAAAACAATAACGCGTATTATCTAACGAGGAGATTTTAATTAAAAGATAACAATCAATTTTTTATCAAATGATGTTGTTATCATCGTTTAAAAAACTATGATTTGGAGGGAATAAACATGATCTGTAAGATCTGTGGAGTGAATGAAACGTTTTTTCATTTCATCAGATTAAGAAGATCCTTGGTTGAAAGGATGGTTACTGTGTTTTGTTTTTTTAATGCTTTATCATTTGACCAAATCGGACATTTTAGGGTTATTGCTGCTGCAAAATATTGCACATCATCGGGATCTGGAGATATTCTTTCAGCGATTTGTATATTTGTTTTTATGTTATCTGCCGCAATCAAATTGATTTCTGATTCAGCTATGAGCAACTCAGCATAATCTTTGAAGAGGCGATTGTTCATGCCTGCTTTTTTTGCTAATTCTTGGATGTGATTGAGAAATTCGGTTAAAATGAATTCTGGAGTATGTAATTCTAGATTATTTTGTAAAAGAAGTTTTCGAGTTGTTCCATTTTTTAATAATCCTGCTATCAGGATGTTTGCATCAACGATTACCTTCATTCATGTATTCTTCCCTAAATCGTTTTGCCGCTTTTTTGTTGATTTTTTTGCCAAAATAGAGTGCATCATCTTCAGTGAGT
>JAGXLH010000168.1 GCA_018334795.1 Thermoplasmatota archaeon | reverse complement strand
ATATTTGGTTCCATCAGCATCCCTGCAGTGCTTGGAACATTAGCACTTTGGATTGTTATTTTCATCATCCTGTACAAAGGAGTAAAACGTATTGGAAAAGTAGTAGCACTAACCGTTCCCATCCCAACCATTCTCTTACTCATTCTTACTATTAGAGGAATCACGTTACCTGGAGCAATCGATGGACTCAACTATTTTCTCACCCCAGATTTCTCACAACTAACAAATGTTAGTGTCTGGCTTTCAGCATACGCCCAAGTTTTTTTCTCACTCAGTCTAGCCCAGGGAATTATGATCACCTATGCAAGTTACCTAAAAAAGAAATCAGACATCACAAACAACGCTTGTATCGCAGCCTTTGCTGATGCGGGAACCAGTTTCTTTGCTGGATTCACCGTATTTTCTATCGTTGGATACCTTGCAGCAAATCAAGGTGTCAGCATTCAAAATTTGGGTATTGCAGGACCAGAACTTATCTTTATAACCTATCCCACTGCGATAACCCTCCTTCCTGCTGCAGCAGTTCTTTTCGGCATCATCTTCTACTTTGCTCTTCTCACTTTCGGCATCGACTCAGCATTCTCTATGATTGAACCAATGACTAACAGTGTTCACCAAAAATGGGACATGTCAAAAACAAAAGCAACCGCAATACTTTGCTGTATTGGATTCTTATTAAGTCTTTTATTTACCGCTGGAAACGGATTGTATCTTCTTGAAATACTTGATCATTTCATCGCAGAATTCGGACTAGTTACCATTGGCCTTTTAGAATGCATCCTACTTGGATGGTTCGTTCCGATAAAACTCTTCAGAAAACATGCAAATAAAACCTCAGACTTCACCATCGGCATATGGTGGGATATTCTCATCAAAATCATCATTCCAACCATTCTCATTTTGCTTCTCATCTTATCAGCAATAAACAACATTCTTTATCCATACCAAAACTATCCCTGGTGGCTCATTGTCATCATCGGAGTTATCCCACTTCTGACCATAACATTCTTATCTATCTTTTTTATGAAGGTTTCAGCACCAAGGGAGGAAAAAAACCATGCTTAACACTTCAGCACTCATCATGCTCATCTTTGGCGCAAGCATTCTCTACGGTGGACTTGCCTATTTCCTTTACAAAGCAATGAAAACAAAAAAATAATCAAAATTTTAAAAACAAAACCGAAAATAGACAAGGATTAATATAACAGATGCATTCCTTAACTATCAAATAACGTATTAGGTGTAAAGGGTTTCATGATTGAAAAAAAGATAAAATGTCCATCCTGCGGCTATGAAACAACAATTCAAGGTAAATTAGGAGAATCAAAGAAAATTACCTGTCCAAAATGTAACAAAAAAGGCTTCTTTGAATTTTCAAAGCAAAAAGGAACAAAAAAAATTACGGATAACCCTATGATGCTCTCTGTAACATCATTAACCAAATCATTTAATGGAAAAAAAGCGGTAAATAATGCTTCTTTTTCAGTTCACAAAGGAGAAATCTTTGGATTCCTTGGCCCTAATGGAGCAGGAAAAACCACTTCGATCAAAGCAATTCTTGGATTATTATATCCAAATAATGGACAAATCCTTATTGACAATCAAAATCTAATGCATGATGAAAAAAAAATAAAGGAGCAAGTGGGATATCTACCTGAAAAAGTTGCGTTTTATGAAAATTTAACCGCGCTTCAAAATCTTGAGTTTTATGCTGAAATGAAAAATGCTAATAAATCTCAGTGTAAACCATTGTTAAAGGAATTTGGTCTTGCAGATGCAATGGATCAAAAAGTAGGAACATTTTCAAAAGGAATGAATCAACGACTAGGAATGGCCCGGGCAATTATTGGGAATCCTTCATTTCTGATTTTAGATGAGCCATCAAGTGGTCTTGATCCACGAGGAGTTGTGTTCATAAGAGAGAAAATTAAAACATTAAATGAACAAGGTGCTACTATTTTCATTTCATCTCATATTCTTAGTGAAATTCAAGCCATCTGCCACCGTGTAGGAATTATCAATAAAGGATCAATTGTTGCTGTTGACGATATTAGTAATTTGCAGAATCGATTACAACTTCGACCGAAACTTGTTCTTACATTAGAAAAAATTAAAAAAGACTTCATAAGCGCAGTTGAAGCAATCGAAGGAGTTTTTTCAGTAAAGCAAGAAAAGGACGCACTTGAAGTTTTTTGCCGTAAAGATGTTAAAGCAAATGTAGTACTCACTCTTTCAAAGAAAAAAGCAAAAATTAAGGATATTCAAACGATGAATCCATCCCTTGAAGAAGTGTTCATGCGTTTTACGGAGGCTGATACTGTATGAACATTGATGAACTACAAACATATATTCCTAGTAAATCAGTTCTTTTAATTGCTAAAAAAGAAATCATGGATAATATTCGAAATAAATGGATCATATTCATGACTGGTGTATTTGCTTTTTTAACGCTGATTATCTCATATTTTGGATCATTTGGTGGAGGCTGGCAATCAGTTGGATTAACTATTGCGGGGATGATGTCTCTGGTGCAATATTTGATTCCAATTATTGCCTTGATGTTAAGCTATGGTGCGGTAGTCGGTGAAATCGAACGAGGGTCGATGAGTGCTTTTCTTTCACTCCCTGTAAAACGATTTGAAATCATTTTAGGGAAATTCTTAGGATTAAGCAGTGTGCTTGCTGTTTCGATTATTGCAGGATTTGGAATTGCAGGCATAATCATTGGGATTAATGTTGGTGAAATTAATATTGGAGAGTACCTATTCTTCCTGGTATCTTCAATCTTACTTGGTATGGTATTTGTTTGTTTAGGATTATTTGCATCATCGTTTTTTAAAAGAAGATCCACATCCATGGGAATGGCCGTATTCTTATGGTTCTTTTTCACCATGATCTGGAGTGTTATCACAATAGGAGTGGCAAGCATGATTGTGGATATTGGTTCAATTGCTACGGGAAATATTCCTGACTGGTATTATGCTGTCGAAATGATTAATCCTTTGTCATCTTATAACGGCCTTGTTTCTGTTAATATAGAATCAGTTTCCAATATGGGACAGCAGTTTATCGTAACCTATCCAGATTTTTATTCAACACCGATATTAACATTTGTACTTTTAGTCTGGTTAATCGTATTCTTAGCGCTTTCAATTCTTGTATTTAAAAAACGAGATTTGTAAGATGTTTTTCAACCAGTGATTCAACGATATTTCGACGTTGTTT
>JAGXLH010000049.1 GCA_018334795.1 Thermoplasmatota archaeon | reverse complement strand
CACCATTGATCTTATCATACGTAGTCCGTGTTTGCCGCTTCTTAATCAATCGAGCGGTCAGCTTATTCTTTCCGATTTGCATCATTCGATGATACGAAACATTCCGACCATCATCAGGATCTTTCATAGTGCATACAGAAGCTGATAAATACCTGCCTCCATCACCCTCAAGATGATGAAGAATCGGAAGTTTTGAAAGATCGGGATCAGTAATGATGTTTTCCTGGCAGGGAGCTTGATCTATAATATCTGGTGTCTTTGGATGTTTTAATGCATCAACCAGTTTAAACAAGAGTTCTTCTTTCGTCGTGTCTAATCCTTCAGCGATAATATTTCTAGATGAAGTAATTCCTGCAAACAATGAAAAATCAAATCCGTCTATATTATCAAAAAAAACGGGTTGTTCATCAAGTGAATAAATAATATTTGCTGCTTCAAACTCATGGGAAACAGGCTTTTTTATTCGAGTTAGTTTTTGATTTTTTTCTAATTTTTTTAAAAATGAGCGTAAGTCCATTTTTTAAAGACCACCTTGGCGTTTCACACCAATACTTGTTTTCAATGTTTGAAAACCTTCTTTTTCAATGGCATTAGCAACTTCATCCTGTAATTTCCTTCCAGGAGTCAATGCAATCATATTTCCACCAAGTCCACCGCCTGTAAGTTTTGCTCCATACGCACCATAGTCTTTCGCTAATCGAACCAGAAAATCAAGTTCTTTAGAGGACACCTCAATTTGCTGTAATAACTTATGGTTCTCATTCATTAGTTTTCCAATTTCATGTAAATCCTCATCAATGAATGCTTGTTTTGCTAAATACGCAATGTTTTCAGCACGTTTGAATATCTCAGCATATTTATCTGATTGAGATTCCTTTCGATTTCTGACACCGGCAACTGCTGCCGTTGTATCAGCAACTTTACCCGTGTTGCCCATCACGATTTCAACTGGATTCATAATATCAATTCGATCCATAACAGGATCCTCTTTCTTTTCAAACCAGATAAGTCCTCCAAATGTTGAAGCCGTGTTATCAATACCTGAAGGGGTTCCATGGTAACCTTTCTCACCTTCATAAGCAATCTGATTAATTTCCTCATCAGTTAAATCCAACTGAAAACATTCAGATAACGCCCGCGCCATAGCAACACATGATGCTGCACTAGCACCAATGCCACTAGCTGCATACAAGGTTCCAGCAAGTTCAACTTCAACACCCTCATCAGAAAAATTCAAATCCATTTTTTCTATAATTCGGCGAACTGAATCCTTTTGCTGATCTTTTTTATCCTCCTTATATCTAGGAGTTGCATTTCGGTTATCGATAAGATGTAATCGTGGTTCTTCGAAAGATTGCGCCTTTGCTACCGTATACTTTCCAATAGCTGAAACAATCGCGGGTACCCCATAGACAACAAAGTGTTCATTGAACAAAATAGCCTTTCCAAAACCTATACCCTCTCCGTTCATGATGCATCACAAAATTTTTTGAGAAGATTTGTCTTTATCATAGTTATGTTAAACAGGTGAATAAAATGAAAGTATTTCAGATTTATGATTGTTTAACCCCTTTTTAGAATCTGATCGCGTAATTTTCTGATGGTAGTACCTTTTTTTCTTGCTTCATGCAATGACACAAGAAAACCGATGAAACCAGTGAACAAATCAGTGAGAATAAATCCTAGTAGTGATACAACAAAGATTTTTTCATTTGCAACACTGAAAAGACTGGAAAAAATAATTATCGCAGTAACTTCTCTAGTTCCAAGTCCCGCAAAGGTTATTGGGATGAAACCTGCAACATTTGCTAAAGGAAATAATAACATAAAGTAAAGATAAGGTATAGGAAGATCTAATGCCAGAACCAAAATGTATTCTTGCGAAAAAATAATTATCCAGGTGAAAACACCAACAAACAATGGATATAAAAGTGCCTTGATACGAGGAAAATCTTGGTAAAATGTATCAGAAAATTGGTTCAGATATGATTTGAATTTTTTGGGGATGAAATAACGAATCATGAATTTAAAAAACCATTCTCCACGATCCCGGTGCATAAAGAACAAGAGGATGATAATGAAAATAATTATCCAACCCGCAGCAATCATAAAAAGTTCAGGGTAATCACTTAACACTAAAAAAGCACCGAGAAGGATCATAATATATATTGAAAAGGTATGAACGATTGTTTCAATCGTGGAATTAACAAATAATTTCCCATATGGTTCACCGGTATATTCTTTAAGATGAGGAATGCGCATTAATTGACCTAAATAACCTGGTGTTATACTTCCATAAAAATAACCAATAAGGAAAATATTCATTGAAATCCAGTAGGGTACATGAATTTTTTGTTCTTCCTGAACCAGTTTCCATGCATAATTCCTAAGGAGAATACGAGGCAAGGTAAAGGGAAGAATAAGTAGAATGTAAAGTGGATTAATAGCAAAAAAAGCTTCTTTGATTTCTGTAATATCAAGCTGATAAATTGTATAAACAAATAAAATCAATCCAAGGATAGGTAAAAATTTTTTAATCAATGCAAATTTTTTCCGTGCCACACTTACCTGCATCCCGTTTCTCATTAAATGGTTTTATTAATTTTCTTGAAAGCAAAACGTGTTGAATTCACAATTTTTTATTATCTTTTTTCAACTGGTGGATTGCTTGTAATTCTTTCGTGGAAAGTAATGGTTTTTTCTTTGTTGCTTTCTTCACTTTTATTGGATGTTTAAAGGCTTCGGTTAATACATTACCATCAAAATCTGGTGAAAGTGGTACATTCATCATTGCTAGAATAGTAGGAACAATATCAACAATAGATGCGTTTACTTGTTTGTTTTGAACAATGTTTTTACCATACATAAACAAAATACCGTTTGGCCGATGATCTCCCATCCAATCGTAAAAACCTGGTTCGGAAAGGGTTGAAAGTTTATTTTTTGAAGAACGAAAAATTTCTTTTAATCCTTCTGGTGGTTGGAGAAGTTCTTGAGCACTATATTCCTCTTCCAGATCGAAAATAATATCCAAGGGATCATTAACCGCGTTTTTTCCATATACTTCCTCTTTAGTATATACCTTTTTTACGATTCGTTTCCCTGTTTCAGGATCTTTGATATTTGTTAAAAATTTGATGAGTTCATCTCGAATGGATTCGTAATCTTTTGGATCAACGATACCATGTTCGTATTTATCTTTGAGATTGATGCGAATTCCTCTTGAGCACACAGAATGATACATTGCTTTTGTTTTTGAATAATCGATACCACTCTGAGAGCTTCCGGATAAAACTAGTTTTCGACCAATGTCTGATCGAACGATTTTTTGTAATGGTACAAGATGAAAAATTATTCTACTGAATCGATCAAAGAGAAGAGCAAAAAGGGTATTCATATTATGTGTAGGATTCGACGTGGTTTGTAGATATCCTTCATTATAAAGTGCATTGTTTACATAAAAATATTTTTTTGGTTTTCCAAATCCATGATCTGAAACAAGAATGAAATTTGCTTCAGGATACTCCTCCATCATTTTCCCTACATACTCATCTGCTTGTTGATAACAAGAAAGAATTAACTCTTTTTTATCCCACAATAAATGTTGTGCATCATCTGTTCCTCGGAATACTACCATGGTGAAATCCCAATCATCTATTTTCATCAGATTCATGGTTACTTCTCCATGAGAAATGGTCATATTATTAATTTGAGCAGTGAGTTTTTCAGGGGCGTATCGAGCAGTAAGATTCTTTGGAATGTCATCAACTGCAACTTGTTCAAGCACATATGAACCGATTTTACCTGGTACTAATGCTTTTTTTAATTCTTTTGGATATGTATAATTTGAATTTGGAGAGGGCGTTAATAATCCAGTTATCATTACTCCATTAATTTTATCAGGCGGAAAGGATCCTGGAACATTGACAACAATGCTTCGTTTTCCCTCATCAGTAAGCATTTTCCAGATAGCTGGTGCCTTTCGATATCGGGAGTTCACTATATTTTTTGTACAAATATCTGTTCGAAAAAAATCATAAATACCGTGTTTTCCTGGTTGAACACCAGTTACCATAGAAACCCATGCTGGAGCGCTATAGTATGGAGTTGTTGATCGGAGTTTTCCGTGCACTCCTTCATTTTTTATTTTTGCAAAAGAGGGTAATTTTCCTTTTTTAATCCATGGTATGACTAAATCCAGGGTGGCTCCGTCAATACCGATAAGGACTGTTTTTGTCATATCAAATTCGCCTATCTGAGCTATAGAATATTAAATTTTCTTTTAACAAGTGTGAAAACAGAGGGGATTTCTTCAGTTAACATCTGTTATATGAGTGAAAAGGTTTTTATTGAGTTCTTAAGTTATTCTGTGAGGAAAAGCAAGAATGAATTTAATTGGCTTACAATGAGGCAATATCTTATGAATTTGAAAGATAAAGTGATTTTAGTTTCTGGTGCAACTGGCGGAATGGGTGAAGAACTCGTAAAATTACTCTCTCAAGAACAGTGTAAACTCGCATTATTTGCCCGTCGTGAAAAAAAATTAAAAAAATTAAAGGAAACACTGGAATCGGAAAGCACACAAATCACCTATAAAACCTGCGACGTTCAACATAAATCCCAGGTGAAATCAGCAATTGATCATACCTTAAAAACTTATGGAAAGATCGATTTAGCAATTTTGACTGCTGGCATACTGGTGCCAAATCCGATTCAAACATTTGATAGCAGCATTATCAAACAAACAATGGATATAAATTTCATGGGTGTTGTTTATTTCACGGAACAACTTCTTAAAGTGATGAAAAAGCAACATGAAGGAACCATTGCGGCTGTATCCACTCTACCAGATCATCGTGGAGTCCCTGGTTGGGGTGCATATGGGGCAAGTAAAGCAGCGATTAGCTGGCTGATGGAAAGCATTCGTGCTGAAGCAAAACAAGAATATGACATTAATGTCATTACGATCAAACCAGGTTCAGTAGAAACTCCAATGATCCAAGAGTATCATCGACCCGGATCGATCACTCCAGATAAAGCTGCAAAAATTATGATTAATGGTATTAAAAAAGAAAAACGAGTTATTCAATTTCCAATAGCTCAGGTTTTGTCAATTCGATTACAAGATTTATTCCCACCGATAGCATATGATTTATTACCAATAGAACAAGCTAAAGGTGCAGGATACCCAAAAGTTGAAGAAGAATAAACAATTGTTAACTGTGATGACAATGAATCCTCTTTTCAACCCATTTATTTCTTTTTCCCTACTTAAAAAAGCACTCTTAGACCCAAACAGGATAAAGAAAAAATCAGTTGAACAAATCCAACAATATAAAAATAAAGCATTTAGAAAAATGGTCTCTTATGCTTACAGTGTTCCAGTATATCATCAAAAATATAAGAAAGCAGGCATTCATCCAAATGATATCAAAACAATTGAAGATATCAAAAAACTCCCATTCATTTCAAAAGATGAATTGAAACATAATTTTGGAAAAAACATACTTCCTAAAAACTACAATCAATCGAATGCATATGCATATTGCACCGGTGGTACAACAGGGAAACCATTATGCTTATACACTGATTTTTACACCGTTGTCTCATCTGCCCTTATTCCACTAAGAGAATTACGTCTTTTAAACATACCAACAAAAAACCTTCGATTCGTCCACATTGGAAACTTCAATCCAAATAGAATCGATCTTCTCTCCCAACAACTCTTTGAAAAATATCTAGGATTTTTACATATCACAAAAAATCAATTAAATCTTGACGTTAGCATGCCATTAAAAGATATCATAAAAAAAATGGATCAGTACAATCCAGACATTATCATGACCTATCCAGCAACATTTCAACATCTCTCATATCTCAAACGAAATGGACATGGAAAAAACATCAAACCAAAACTTTGTTGGACCGGAGGAGCCATGCTTGATGAATACACAAGAACCTCTGTTCAAGATGCATTCGACTGTCCATTACTAAACATTTATCCATCTGTTGAAGCCAGTGCAGACATTGGTTTTGAATGCTACGATGGTACTTGGCATGTCCACGATGATTTCTTCCATCTTGAAGCAATAGATGAACAAGAAAAACTGGTTGAAACTGGAAAAAGAGGACATATCGTACTCACTCGACTATGGGGACGAGGGACACCGATTATTCGATACACTGGCATGGATGATTGGGTAACACTTACTGAACCCTTAACCGATTCTTGTGGACTTACCACCACTACTATTAAAGGTGGCGTGGAAGGAAGGAAAAGAGCAAACATCATTTTACCCAATGGAAACGTATTTCCACCAGGAGCTTTTTGTTTTATCACTCCAGTTCTCACCAAACTTCAAACCTTTAAAGTGAAACAATATCAGATCATTCAACAGGATCTTCATCATATTGATATTCTTCTTGTCATAGACGAAAAACTTCGAAACACAGGTGCTCCCGTTGAAAAAATCAAATCAGAAATTAAAAAAATTTACGAGAAAAAAGTTGGAGGAGAAGTTGAAATAACCATTAAAGAAGTCGATGAAATCCCTCGTGAAAAAAACGTATCAAAACCACCACCAATTGTCATCTCACATGTAAAAAGTGAGAGATTATAAATACAAATCTTTGTTTCCAATACAAATCAGAAAAGATGATTACGTATTCCGTTCATCAATCAATTTCTTGGTATGAACCATGTTTGAAAATCTACAACTTAAAAAAATAACAAAATTCTTTCCACTCATTGGTATTGTATTATTCTTATACATTCTTTTTAACATTGGATATGAAAAAATCATTCAATCCTTTTCATTCATACCATGGTATTACTATATTATTGCATTATTTGTATTCGTTCCAAAACTCATACTTGCTGGCATCAAATGGCAATATCTAAACAAAAAACAAGAAATACATATCTCTTTTCTAACAGTAATAAAACTATATTTACTTGGTTTGTTCTATGGGAGTGTTACTCCTGGTGCAATCGGTATGCATATTCGGGTGTATTACCTACGAAAAAAATCAGGAGCACCATTTGAAAAATGTATTGCTAATTCATTAATAGAATCAACACTTGCGCTTATCGCAGGATTATTTTTAGCAGTCATCGGATCTGGTTTAATCCTTAAATCCTATCCTGGTGTACTCCCTATAATCATTGGTTTTTTCATTGTGTACAGCCTAGCATTTATCTTTTTTATGGAACATAACCGTGGAAAAGGATTTTTTTCATTTATCATTCGACCATTTCTTCCTGGAACCCATAAAGAAAACCTGGATTACATAATTTCTAGATTATACAAGGATATCCCTAGAGTACGTGATCTTCTCATGCCATTCATTATTGAACTAGTAATGTGGAGTATTGCTGCCACACAAGTATACATCTTATCTCTTGCATTTTCCATATCAATTCCCTACGTTGAATTCATTTTGTTAAGCGTAGTATCAGTAATTATTGCAAACGTTGTCCCCATATCAATAGGCGGACTTGGTTTACGAGAGGGAACATTTGTGGTTCTTCTTTCAACGTATGGTGTCTCTTTTGAGATTGCATTCGTCTTATCATTAGGAGGCTTTCTTGTGAAAAACCTTATTCCGGGATTAATCGGATTAATTGTATCGTTATTTGAAAAGGAATCCCCAGTTGAAGCAATTCAGTCATCAGTATGATTCTTTTTCCTCAAATGTTCCTTTTTGAAAAAAGAAAAAGTCAAGATACCCCCAGTCATTAAAATCACCAGGCCCATTTGATCCATCTGAAAAACTAAATTTTCGATATTTATAAAAATAATTCATACAACTCTGGTAATTTCTAAATTCCCACCAAGAATCGCTAAAGAAACGAATGGTATCCATATTATCTATCCCCTTATATGTGTCTGCTATTAGTCCAAGAGTATGACCAAGATGATGAGCAATTCCTCCTGCAATTATCTGCTGTCTCTGATATTGAGAATAGGTTTGAGACAGCCATTCAACTGAGATAGCAAACGAATCCATTGCATTCCAACCAACAAATGGAAAATTCAAATCAGGACAAAAATTACATAGTAACCCATAATGAAAAATGTTCTTCCGAGGATTCTGTAAGTCATTATTCAAAAAATAGGTCCAATACATATCCTCTAATGCCGCATACGTAGGAATATGATCACATGGGTAATAGATCTCTTCACCACCACCCATTGAACCAATATCGATGTGAAGCGTTATGTTATGATCCGCATAAGAATCAATGATTGGTTGTAACCATGTTTCATCGGGTTTATTTGATTCTCCATTATCACAACGCATCCAATCCAATTCAAGAAAAATATCTTTATGAAATGGATCTGAGCCGAATTTATCAGTATAATATTCCTGAACATTGGTTAGACCATCTCCATCAGGATCTAACGCTGAATGATTATTTTTCTCATCAATAGGATAACCCCATTTTTCTTCCCACCAATCCGCTACCTTATCACCATCTGAATCTACATCGTCACAAGGAATAGATATCACTTCATCAAATGTATGATGGTAACGTGGAGATGGAACCAGATTTTGTATTCCAACCCGATTCAGAGGACTTTTTTGCCAAGGATACATGGTAATTTGGCCTTTTAGAAAAGAAACTTTATTAGTTCTTGAGAATAATGATTGCCACGGCCCCAATGATTCTCCCCACCAATTCTCTGCAGCATAACAAGTTGAGTGAGGATTAGTTAAAATGCTATAAATGGCATTATTGACAAGATGAGATTGAGTGATACTACATGAATTTCCAGATTCAATATATATACCATTACGAATACTATCTCGAATAGAACAATTTGAAATGATTATCTTTTTTGATGCTACTCGAAACGAAATGGCAAAATGAGTGATTTTCACAAAATCACAGGAGTCAACAATTGCCGAGGATACATTTGAAAAACTGATACCAACCCCGTTATGTCGAAACAAAGTATCATTTACCCTTATATGATTGCTATCAGAAAAAAAGAAACCACCTTTATTCACACTATTATCAGTAATATTACATTGTTGAATCTTAATATTGGACGAATGATCTAACAGAATAGATAATCCATTCGCACTAAAAGTGGAATGACTCATATTGATTTCATTTGAATATTGCATAAGCAATCCCATAGAATTTCGTGCGAAATCACAAAAATCAATAAAAATTTGAGAAGAATGTTTGCTTCTTATCGCGTTTCCTGAATGAAAAAACCAACAATCAGAAATCATAATATTATTACTGTTATTCAAAAAAATACCTGTTTTTGTATGATGAACAACACACTGATTAATACTAACGTTTTGTGCATTATTAATACTAATACCTGCATTTGTGTCATTTCCATCTGAATGAATAATTTCAAGATTATTAAGTGAAACATCTGAAGATTGTACAGAAATTACGTTAGATTGATATCTACCATCAATTACTGCTGAACCATGACCAATGATTTTGACCGGAAACAATATCTGCAATGTTTCAGTATACACTCCCTCATTGATATAAATCGTATCATATGGTGAAGCACTATTCAACGCCTGAGAAATATATTGAAAAGGATGGTGAGAAGAACCAGTCCAAGGTCCTTGATCATTATGATGGTCAACATAGATCGGATTTACCTGTTTATGGTGAGTATCAGACAAATATGATGTTGCACTAACTGATTGATTTTCTGAGAAAATGGGTGAAAATAGAAGGAGGGTAAAGATGATAACCACAAACAACGTTTGTTTTTTCAGGCGAATAGGATACATAGACAATATATTATTATATTCCGTATTATAAAAATATAGCTGAAAAAAATATCTTAGGGACTTATCATATCAGTCAAAGGTGATGAACATAAACAAAGAAAAAATTCGAGAACAAATTCGAAAACAAAGATCAAACAAATCAAAAGATTTTATTAGTAAAAACAGTGAAAGAATAAGTGAAAATCTTTGCAATCATGAATCATTCAAAAAGGCAGATCACATCCTTTTTTATGTTTCTTATAATGGTGAAGTAGATACTCATAATCTACTCAAAAAAACAATTTTAACAGAAAAAAAAGTATATGTTCCAATATCCAACACTACCAATCATACCTTGCAAGTCTCAGATCTTTCAAAATTCTCTGATCTTTCACCTGGCACCTATGGTATTCTTGAACCAAAAAAAGAAAAAATAAAACCTACTTCAATTCATGAAATCGACATAGTTTTGGTTCCCGGAGTTGCATTTGACCGATTTGGTCATCGGCTTGGCCAAGGAGGGGGGTACTATGACTGGTTTCTATCGAAAACCGATGTCATTTCAATAGGATTGGCCTTTGAATTACAAATACTTAAGGAAATCCCGGTTGAACCTCATGATCAACGAGTAGATTTAATTGTCACTGAAAAACAATTGATAGAATGTACTAAGGATTAGGTGACAATTTCTTCTAGACGATTGGTTTCAGTTGCCTTTTTAATTTCCATAGCGATTCGTTCACCGTAACTAATGGAATCACCATACAAATATCCTGAATGTGGTGTGAATCGTGTAAGTGGGCTACCAGGAATTCGCATAGAAACATCAAAAACTACCATTTCTTCCTTTCCTCGATCCGATGCAATAGCTCCTTGTAATGCAAAGGGACCAATGATTCCCGGTGGAACTTCTTTTTTGGTTGTATCTACGAATTGCTCTCCAAGTTTGAAAATCTTTTCAATGATTGATTCCTTAGTAGTTGCAGCGATATGTCCGGTTTCAATCATTTTAGGTTTTAAGTATTTTAAAACTTCTAATTGCTCGTTAGCAGGTAATCGGAGTAAACCATCAAGATTTGTTTGCCGGCGAGTATCTGTTCCCATAATCTCTAGTTCATCATCAATCATACTATAAAAATAATTAAAATTGACTTGGGCACCAACCACGTATTCTTCTATTACCGCATCATCCAATGCTGATTTGGTAATCATCTTTTTTTCAAGAAGTTCATCAGATTTCTTTTTGTAATCCTCATAATTAGATGCATAAAAGAAGGCTCGTTCATAACCTCGAATTGCTTCATTAACCTTAACGATTACTAATCGATCGATATCTTCAGGTTTTTCAAAGATATATGGGAATCTTATTCCTGCTTTTTCTAAGAGATAGTACTGATTTTTTGGAACATCTCTTTCTTCGAGTTTCACCATTTCTCGAGTTCCATAAATGGGAACATTGAATCTGTTTTCAATATCTTCAAAATCAAAGTACACCCAAAAATAACGGTTATGAATGAAGATCGTGTTTTTATCTCGTAATATTTCCTGAATATCTGGTCGTGTGATATCAGCAAATTTATCTAAAACGATGGTTTCATCAATACAACCACGGCCATCATCCCGGGTTTTGTAATATTTCGTATATGTTTTTTCTCGTCCTTTCTGACAAACAGCTAATGTTTTAAATCCGTGTTTTTTGGCACCTCGACATACATCAAGCCCGGAGTGGCCTCCGAGAACACCAATGGTTATATTATCTGCATCATATGATCGTACAATATTTTGAATTGTTTTTCGTTCAATCATGATTAGTCACTCTTTATTTGATTTTTTATCAGTATGATTTTATTTCTTATTGAGTCGTTAAATGAGCGGATAAATCAGTTATTTGAACCGAGGTCTTTTTGAGAGTAATCGTGGTAGCGGTAATGGTTCAGTCGGAAATCCAGTTCCATATGAATCAATGATTCCAGCGAGCTCTTCTAAGGAATACACCTTACTATTATCACCGAGTTCGGAAGATCGAAAACGGGGTTTAAATCGGCCAGCTGTTTTTTCTTTTTCACCGACAACGATGATAAGTGGAATCCACTCTTTTTCAGCATCTCGAATACGACGACCAACACTTTCATCTCGATCATCAACATCAGCTCTTATCAATTCCAGGGATGAATGATTCTGTAATTCTTCAATATACGCATCACAATTCTCTATGAATTCATCACCTAATGGAATAAATCTGATTTGAGTTGGTGAAAGCCAAACGGGAAGCATTGCTTTTTCCCCCTTGCTCATTCGAATCGCTTCTTTTTCCAACAATGCAT
>JAGXLH010000167.1 GCA_018334795.1 Thermoplasmatota archaeon | reverse complement strand
CCCCAAGTACGAGGATTTCCATGACCAACAAAATACACGAATCCAAAACCTTGATTATACGCATCAATCACATCTTGAGAACCAGTAAACGTTCCATCAGATAAGAACAAACGCGTGGGAGTGAATTCATTCATATGATCAAGTGCTAAATTAGCATATTCCTCTCCTTCGATACCAGCCCAGAGAGGATCATCGATTTCAAGATAGGTATCCCCAGCTATTGCAAGCATCTTATTAAACCACGGTTCATCATACGTACTTGTTTCATACGTAATGATTTTTTCAACAACTGTTGTTACTTCTTTTTCAGATCGACAGGGGAGCCGACCAACAGCAACATCGGGATACAGATCAATATCACGATCCTCTGGCATAGTTCCTTCAATCCATTCACCAAAATAACTATCACTATCTGTATTCCACGTAGAAAAACTCCCGTCCTGATTGTAAATATCCGCAAAATATAAATCACTCATAAACTGGGATTCCCACCCATTATCCATGTGAACATATCGGACGGGTAAGTACCAGTTATTTGATTGACCAATTCGGCCACCAACAAGTAACACATATGAAATATCTGAAGTTTCTAATGCATATTTTATGTAATATTTCATTTTTTCAGCATCATCTTGTCCCTGAACTGTATGATCAGAAGTTTGAATGGTTTCAAGCGTTACCAACGTTGTTTTCATATCCATATCGTTTTTATGGTCTACTAATGAAGATAATTCATCAGTGAAGATTTCTGGAGCAATGATTAAAAGATCATGTCCTTCAGTTGAAACAGTCATTGATTCAGTCTTTACTTTAACACTATATTCGGAAGTGACAATACCAGCGCTTAAAAAAAACAATATAACAATACCAATAGCAATGATTTTTTGGTTATACATGAGTATATCTTGCCCCCAAGGCTCTTCTATACATGAATATATGAGTTTTAATTAATAAATGTTTACAACTACTAGTACGATCAAAGAAAATCTGAATAAATAAAAAAAAAGATAATTATTGGTATCCACCGATTTTTAGACTTGGATCACCAAACAAGGTCCATTCCTGTGGTGTTTTGGCATCATATGATGAATCAGATCCAGCTGGATCAGTCCAATCCACAGGGAATTCATCAATATAATTAGATATGGAATCCATCCAGACCTCGCCAACATAGTCCTGCCGATTATTTCCGTATTCTACAAAGAATTGCATGTCCATGAAATCACCAGCCCCTTCCATGGAATCCTTATCTTCCTTGCTCATCCCTAGACCGGTGTTTGAAATGGTAGCGATACTTCCACCGAAGGGTTGACTAGTTAGTTTCCACGCCCAGCATTCTCGAGCCCATTCACCGACATGAACCACTTCACCTCGTAATTTATCAAGTAAATTCAATGGAGTCACATCGAACTGACCATTATGACACGCTGCAGCTACCACAATTGGAAGTTTATACCGATTCATCAAAAAATTCATATGATAATTCTTTAGGCCCCACACCCAGGTTCCATTCTTTTCGATTTCAGGAGGATGCGTTCCCCAAGCAACAGGAGACGCATGTCCTTCAAAGAACATGAATCCACAACCTTGATTAATAGTTCGAATTACATCTTTTGGACCCGTAAATGCGCCAGTAGAAACCCACAATTTTACAGGATTAAATCCGGTCATGTTCTCAAGCGCAGCTAACGTATTTTCTTCACCTTCATATGGAGAAGTATCAAATGGATATTGACCTGGTGGATAGGTATCACCAGCTACTACCACAAATTTATTGAACCATTCTTTTCCATAGGTTTGAGTTTCATAATGAATGATTTTATCAACCATAATTTTTACTTCAAAACTATTCCGACAGGCTAATCGGCCCACGGCGACATCAGGATATAAATCGATGTCTTGGTCTTGGGCTTGTGATCCTTTCCATTCACCAAAATACTCATTATTATTACTATTCCAATCAGAAAAGTCTCCGTGTTCATCATAAATATCAGCGTAATATAGTTCAGAAATATATCGTGGTTCATAATAATCAGATGGTTCATTGTTGTACACATAGCGAATGGGCATTTTTCGAAAATCACCAACTAACAATACAAACGCTGTTTGCCAGGTTTCAATACTTTCTTTGATAAAATACTTGATTTTTTCAGGATTATCCCGTCCATTCCAATACATTTCATCATACACCGTTGAAAGTGAAACCAGTTTTGTTGGCATTCCCATGTTCTCTTTATGCGTTTTCAATGGTTGAAGTTCATCAATGAACTCATCAGCAGCAATCACTACTAATGGATATGATTCAGTAGTACTTGTTTCTGCTTGATACAACGGATTAAAACCCGTGAAAACAAAAAGAATCATACAACTAACACTTAACAATTTCAGAACAGTTGAATTAGTCATCACAATACCCCGTTTTATTACAATACTAATTATGAATTTATCTCATATTAACTTTTTTATGAGTAATAACTAATAAAATCTAAGTTTTTTGCACTCATTGAGAACAAGGTATTATGGATACCCACCGATTTTAAGACTCGGATCTCCAAGCATTACCCATTGTTGCACGGTTTTAGCATCAATAGCATAATCCCAAGCAGCAGGTGTATCCCAATCAATAGGATACTTATCTAAATACATTTGTAAAGTATTCATCCAGGCATCACCAAGATACTCACTATTATTCACCCCAACTTGATAGAAAAAGGAAGGTTCTAAATAATCACCTGCACCACTAAAAGAATCCTTATCTTCCTTTGTCATTCCAAGGCCTGAACAACCAAGGGTTGCCACACTTCCTCCATTAATTGTTCTTGTAAGCTTCCATCCCCAACATTCAGGCACCCAAGTAAAATAATAAAACGGGTCTTCAAAGATCTTTTGAAAATGAACATCGAACTGTAAATTATGACAACCACCAACCACAACAATAGGATATTCATCTTTGTTTCGAAGTAAAGACATGGTCAATAAAGATAATCCCTTAATCCATGTGTTAGCATCACCTGGTGGATGAGTACTCCAACGGAAAGGATTGGCATGCCCATCAAAATACACAAATCCCAATCCATCATTAAACGCTGAAATAATATCTCTTACACCAGTTAAGGTTTCATCACTCGTCCATAAATGAGATTGATCATAATCCGTCATGTTCTCAAGCACACGCTTAGTGTTCTCTTCTCCTTCATTCGTTGGCATATCTGGATAGGTATCCCCTGCACAAACAAGTA
>JAGXLH010000048.1 GCA_018334795.1 Thermoplasmatota archaeon | reverse complement strand
GGAAATTTATCACCAACTTGTTCTAGATATGATTCCAAATTAGTTTCAATCTTGTTTATTTCTTCATCAACCTTTTTTTTACTTACAAACATACTGCCAAATGATGAAATAAGAAGTTTTAGTTTTTCAGTCACACTCATTTCATGAAGCATGCGAGCAAACATACGATCCGCGGCAACATCAATAAAAGCGATAGGACGCTGGTGATCATGAGCGAATTGAATACCCGTGAGCATTTCATCACCAGCTTGTACCCCATACTGTTTTGCCATTGACTCTTGAAACTTTCCTAAAAGCCGATAAAGGACTGATGCGTTCTTATTTGATGTAGCTTTCACGTTTCCATTTTTTCGTTGCATTAATGCAGCATATCGTTTTTCATCAAGTTCAACACAAATAATATCAGGTTGTTTATGATGTAGGATTTCTAAGATTTGATTGCGCAAATCAAACACATGACCGGTACCAATCAATGTTATCATATGAAATTAGTACCGATAGTGATCTGGTTTATATGGGCCATTAACAGGTACACCAATGTATTCAGCTTGTTTTTTAGTTAGTTTCGTTAGTTTCACACCGAGTTTTTCAAGATGTAATCGAGCGACTTCTTCATCTAAATCCTTTGGAAGCATATACACATCGATATCATGGTCTTTATTCCACAGTTCTATTTGAGCTAGACACTGGTTTGTAAATGAATTACTCATCACAAAACTTGGATGACCTGTTGCATTACCCAGATTTACAAGTCGACCACGGGAAAGCATGATGATGCCGTGACCATCTGGAAAGATGAATCGGTCTACTTGTGGTTTAATGTTTTCTATTTCGATACCAGGATAGTTTTCTAGTTTTTCAACTTGGATTTCATTATCAAAATGACCAATGTTACAAACGATTGCACCATCTTTCATTTTTTCCATGTGCTCAACCCTAATTACATCCCGATTTCCAGTTGCAGTAACAAAAATATCAGCATAGGTTAATGCATCTTCAATGGTAACGACTTCATAGCCTTCCATGGATGCTTGCAATGCACAAATCGGATCGATTTCAGTGATAAGCACACGTGCACCAAATCCATTCATACTTTGCGCACAACCCTTTCCAACATCACCATAGCCGCAGACCACGACGATTTTTCCAGCAACCATTACATCAGTTCCACGTTTGATCCCATCAGCTAGGCTTTCCCGGCATCCATATAAGTTATCAAATTTAGATTTGGTGACTGAATCATTCACGTTGAACGCAGGGAATAAAAGAGTGTTATCTTCCATCATTTGATACAAACGATGTACACCAGTAGTTGTTTCTTCACTGGTTCCTTTGATTTCTTTGACGACATTATGCCAACGATTTGGGTTTTCTTCATACACTTTTTTGAGCATATGCATCAGTTCACGGTAGTCTTCAGGTGAATCACTATAATCCTTTTCGAGGAGTTCTGGGTGTTCTTCAACTTCATATCCCTTGTGAACCATAAGGGTTGCATCGCCACCATCATCAACGATTAAATGCGGTCCTTTTCCATCACTAAAATCAAGTGCTTTTTGGGTGCACCACCAGTAATCCTTCAGTGTTTCTCCTTTCCAAGCAAATACGGGGACTCCTTCATCAGCAATTGCTGCAGCGGCATGATCTTGCGTGGAATAAATATTACAACTTGCCCAGCGTACATCTGCACCAAGTTTCCGAAGTGTTTGAATGAGCACTGCGGTTTGAATGGTCATGTGCAGACTACCAGTAACTCTGGCACCAGCTAGTGGTTTTTCTGGTCCATATTTTTCTTGCACGGACATCAATCCGGGCATTTCAGTTTCAGCGATTCGAATTTCTTTTCGTCCGTAATCAGCAAGATTGATATCCTTTATTTTATATTGATCTGTTTCCATTACTTCTAAGGTCATAATTTTATTTTTCCCCTTGATTATTTTTTTTGTTTTAAAATCATTTTTGCATCAACAACACAATAACTGTTTTCATAAATAAACACTGGATTAAGATCCATTTGATCAACAACATCAATGAGAGCATTTCCTAAGTCGGATACTTTTAAGAGTAAATCAATGACTTGTTGTTTATCAGCTTTGATATTTCGGAATCCTTCTAGTAATTTTTTTCCTTTGACTTCTTCAAGCATTTCAGAAGCATCATACGGTTCAATTGGAATCACACGAAATGAAACATCTTGATACACTTCAGTGTAAATCCCGCCGACACCGACCATGATGGATAATCCAAAGGTTGGATCTTGAATAAGACCAATGATAACTTCTACTCCTGATTCAACCATGTGATCAATCAACAGGTTTTCTTCTGGGAATTTTTGATGGAATCGTTTCACTTCTTCTTGTAATTCGTTCATTGAGGAAATATTTAGTTTTACACCATCTACATCGGTTTTATGAAGAATATTACTGCTACACACTTTTAGAGCAACGGGAAAATCAAAGGGTAATTCTTTTACTGATTCATCTTGTTCTAATACAACATAATCCGTAGTTTTAATATCGTATGCTTTCAGTAAATCTTTTACCTCGTTTTCCGCTAAATTCTTCTTATTTTCAATAAGTTGTTGCACTCTCTGTTTCATACGATTTAGTCCTTTTTTCGATTGTCAATAACACGTTTTGCTTTTAAACCCTGCTGAATAATAGTATTTGGCGGTAACACTTCAACTTGTGGAGTAAACACGATGACGCTTTTAATCGCACTTTGCAAGTTTTGTTCAAGTTCTTTTGTTTCTATTTGACTGAGTTGCTGTTTACTTTCCACTTCTACTTTTACTTGGTCAATATCGTTTTCGGTGTAAAGTTTCATATGCCAGTTTCCACCAACAGAAGGATTTTTCATTAATGCTGATTCTATTTGCCCTGGATACATATTGGTTCCCCTTACAATGATCATATCATCACTTCTTCCTTTAATGGTTGAATGTTTCACGTGAGTCCTTCCGCATTCACAGGTTGTTTGATCATAAAGTTTTGCAATGTCTCTTGTTCGATACCGGATAATGGGCATTCCTGTTTTGGTAAGTGTGGTAATCACCATTTCTCCTTCTTCTTCGGTTTCAACTGGTTCAAGTGTCACAGGATCAATGATTTCAACAAGGAAATGATCTTCCCAGAGATGAAGACCATCATGTTGATCACAATCTGTTGATACCCCAGGTCCACACATTTCAGTTAACCCGTAAATATCATGCACATCCATTTCCCAAGTATCCATAATTCGTTTTTTTAGGCCTGGTGAAAACATTTCCGCGCCAAATAATCCATTTCGAACTGATAACTTAGCAGGATTCAATCCAATTTGTTTAGCTACTTGTCCAAGTCGAACAACGTAAGAAGCAACACCAGAAATGAAGGTTGTATTGTAATAATCCATGAGTTTTAACTGCCGTTCAGATTGTCCTTTGCCTGATGGAATTACTAACGCTCCAACTTTTTCAGCACCGTAATGAAAGCCGAATGCACCAGTAAACGTTCCATAAGGAATCGGATTTTGAAACACGTCTTTTTTTGAAAGACCTGACATACTAAGACAACGAGCCATGACTTCAGACCATACTTCTAAATCATTAGTGGTATAACACGCAGTTACCGGTATTCCTGTGGTTCCTGAGGATGCATGTAATTCCACGCAATTATCTACTGAGGTACTCAGCATTCCAAAAGGCATGTTATCTCGCAAGTCATCCTTTGTGGTGAATGGTAGTTTTTGCACATCTTTAACAGTTTTAATATCGTCAGGTGTGATACTTAATTCTTTGAATTTTTTTTGATAAAATGGAACTGAATCATACACACGTTTCACGGTTTCTTTTAATCGTTTCAACTGAAGATTTTTCAGTTCTTTTTGTGGCATTGATTCCATTTTTTTATTAAACAGTGAATCCATTTAAGGTCAAGTCTCCTTGCACGGGGAAAATACAGTTCTTGTTTTTAAGTGTGGCGACAACACAATTGCTTCTTTTTATTGTTTTTTTGTTCGATTTAACCCTAATGCTAAAAATATGGATGGTGATTCTCTCTGTTTGCTGACAAAAGCTTTAAATAAAGAACCTACCTTCCTACTCCTCCACATTATTATTACGATTAATAACTTATATTGGTGTTAAATTATGGCGAAAAGCGTGTATCAATACATTCGAGATCAATGGAAACAACCAGATACCTCTTATCAAGATCCACAACAGCAACGTATGATTCAATGGCGAAGAGAAAAAAACTTCCTTCGTTTAGACCGTCCACTTCGTTTAGACCGAGCTCGATCACTTGGTTATAAAGCCAAACAAGGATATGTGATGGTTCGTGGTCGTGTGCGTCGTGGTAGTCTTCGGAAACGAACGCTTAAAGCTGGTCGTAAACCATCTAAACATGGTATAACAAAAATTACGATGGCAAAAAATACGCAACGTATGGCTGAAGAACGAGCGTCAAGACATTATCCTAATTTAGAAGTGTTAAATTCGTATTGGGTTGGTGCTGATGGTCGTTTTCATTATTATGAAATCATTATGGTTGATGCGCATCATCCAGTGATTAAAAGCGATCCGAAAATTAACTGGATTTGTGAACCAAAACAGAAACGCAGAGTGCTTCGTGGGAAAACGAGTGCTGGACGAAGAGGTCGAGGGCTTCGAAAGAAAGGTAAAGGCGCTGAAAAAGTTCGACCAAGTATTCGTGCAAAGAAAAGTTTGGGAAAATAATCGTTCCCAATATCTCAATTTTTTTTTAGTTCTGTTTATTTTAACTTCTGATATTTAGTTTTTCAGCATATCCTTGCATATCCATAAATCCATGACCGCTTACATTGAAAAGAATTGTTTTTTTCTCCCCTGTTTTTTTACATTTTTTAGCTTCATCTATTGCTGCAGCGATACTATAGGCTGATTCTGGTGCTGGCAAAAATCCTTCTGTTTGAATGAACAGTTTTGCTTTGTTGAACACGTATTCTTCATTAGATGGATAAATAATGGTATCAATGAGGCCGGCATGTCGAAGGGCACTAATGATTGGAGCTGCGGCATGGTATCTAAGTCCATCTGCTTTGATTGGTTTAAAACTTGTTTTATGACCTAAGCTACACATTTTTAACAGTGGTGTTTGTTCGGCGTAATCGCCATAATCATAGCAGTATTCTCCCGTGAGATTTGGTGCGACTTCACTTTGCGTGGCAATAAATCTTGTACTCGTTTGTTTTTTGATTCTATCATGTAAAAAAGGAATGGCTAATCCACCGAAGTTACTGCCCCCACCTAGACAAGAAATCACTGTGTCTGGATACGCGTTTACTTGCTGTAATTGTTTTTTTGTTTCCAGACCAATAATGGTTTGATGAAGTAATACGTGATTGAGTACTGATCCGAGACTGTATGCGGCGGTGGGATCATTTGCTGCGTCTTGCACTGCTTCAGCAATAGCGATACCAAGGGATCCATGATGATTTGGGTTTTGTTTGAGTAATTTCTTTCCAATACTTGTTCGGTTACTTGGTGAATTATAAACAGTTGCACCTAAAAGTTGCATGAATTGTCTGCGGTCTGGTTTCCAGTCTGCTACGGCTTTTACCCAGTACACAGTTAAATTCATTTTTAATAAACTACATGCATAGGCTAGAGCGGTTCCCCATTGACCTGCACCAGTTTCAGTTGTCATTCGTTTTATTCCTTGTTGTTTGGCATAATAGACTTGTGGGATGGCGGTGTTTACTTTATGGCTTCCTGTTGGACTGTAAAATTCGCTTTTGTAGTAGAGTTTGGCTGGTGTGTTAAGGAGTTGTTCTAATCGTTTTGCTCGGTATAACGGACGAGGTCTTCCAGATTGAATGTAGAGTTCTTGAACCGCTGGTGGGATAGGAATGAATCGATCTGTTGCTCCTTCTTGAGAAAGGACTCCTTTGCTGAAAATATTGGGTAGATTTTGCAATCTGGAAGGTCCATCTGTTGGGTCTTTAGGAGGAGGCATTGGAGTTGGAAGATCTGGGAGGATATTATACCATTTTTTTGGGAGGTCGTCTGGATGAAGAGTTATTTTTGTTTGAGTCATTTTTATCACTACATTTTTATTATAGAGTTCATCCTATATAAATATTACCAAAAATGTACTATGATGTACAAAAATGTGTATTATAGTTTTTTTAAAACCTGTAAAGGACACTTTTAAATAGGGTAAAGACGCTCATAAACCATGATACATTATGTGGAATTATATTGCCTCATATTTCAAACAATATCCAAAACAGAAAAAAATCGCACAAAAGATGCTTGAACATGGCCTATCCATCAAAAACAATCATATAACTTGCGGATCAATTGCCCTTTCAGATACCAAAATCGCTCGAGCACTCAACGTAGATCGACGAGCGATAAAAGCAACTATGAACACCATAAACAAACACCAAAAACTCAAAAATATTTTCAGTAAACTCAGACCAACCTGTCACCTAAAAAACATGGCACCAGAGATGGGATGGGACGTGCTTGAAATCATACCGACTAACGCCAGTCAACCAGGAATCCTTGCTCAAATCGCAACTATCATCGCTGATGAAAACATCAACATCAGACAAGCAATCGTCGATGACATCGAAATCACTGAAGAACCACATCTTTTTGTAGTAACCGAAACCAAAATACCACCAGAAATCATCCCAAAAATACGAAATATACCAAGTGTAAAATCAGTTCTTCTTTCATAAATCATACTAAAATACTAAACAGAAAAAATAGAAAAAAAATAATAAAAATTGCTAACTACTTCCGTTTTCTCCAAACAGGTCCATCATTAGTATCCTGAATTTCAAAACCAAGACACTCAATCTCATCACGAATATTATCTGATATATCCCACTGTTTATTCTTCCGAGCCTGCTCCCGTTTTTCTAATAAACTATCTAACAGTTCATCTAATGAATCTGGTATACAGTCCTCATCAATGTATTCAGAAAAAACCTCTTTCAACGCATCAACTGTTTCCTTGCTTTCCTCAACATACTCCTCTTGAAACAAACTGAGCACATACCCAGTTTTTTTCAACGCATCCAATGCATACCTGCACACTTCAGGATTGGGATTTTGATGATCCTGCAAATACTTATTCACTTTTGAACTAAACGAAAACAATGATGCCACCGCTTCAGGGGTATTAAAATCATCATCCATCGCTTTTTCAAAAGAATTCAAGAAATCATCAACAATACCATACAATTCAGTATCAGCATCATTCAACGAATCAGTATCAATCACACAACTCTGCTCAGCAGAAAAATCCTTAAGTTGATCCTTAAACCGATACAATCGATTCACGCCTTTTTCAGCATCAACAAGTGCTTGCTCATTAAAATCCGGAGGCCTGCGATAATGAGTCTTGGCAAAGAAAAACCGAATTACTTCACCCGGCCAATCCTTCAAAATATCCCGAATATTAACCATATTTCCTAAAGACTTACTCATCTTCTCCCCATCAACGGTAAGTAAGCCACAATGCATCCAAAACCGAGCAAATTCCTTACCTGTTGCAGCTTCAGCTTGAGCAATCTCATTTTCATGATGTGGGAATTGTAAATCCATACCGCCACCATGAATATCAAATGGAAGACCCAAAAACTTACTACTCATAACAGAACACTCAATATGCCAACCTGGACGACCTTCACCCCAAGGACTCTCCCAAGACGGCTCACCAGGTTTAGCTTGTTTCCACAATGTAAAATCAAGAGGTCTACGTTTCTTCTCACCAGGTTCAATCCGAGCGCCACTCATCAAATCCTCAATCTTTTGACCAGACAATTTTCCATAATCCTTGAATTTTTCAACAGAAAAATACACGTCACCATCGGCCTCATACCCAAATCCACGATCAATGATTTGTTCAATCATCTCAATCATATCATCAATAGTCTCAGACGCTTTAGGATACTTATCAGCTCGATGAATACCTAATAAATCCAAATCGCCCAAACACCGATCCGTAAAAGCACAAGAAAAATCCAAAGCATCAGCATTTTCTTTATTAGCTGCAGCAATAATCTTATCTTCGACATCGGTAACATTCTGCACATACAATACAGTATATCCTTTGAATTCCAAATACCGACGAATCACATCAAAAGCAAAATACGTTCGAGCATGGCCAATATGCGCATCACTATACACGGTCATTCCGCATACATACATTGTTACTTTATCATCATTAATTGGAGTAAACACTTCTTTTTCCCGCGAAAGTGAATTATAAATTTTCAGAGTCATCTTGTTCCACAGCATTCAAACTCCATAAAAAAAAGAAATATAAGGTTTACCCAAGATTTTAATCGAAAATCATTCAAATCAATGATGCTTGCCTATCAATTGTTTCCAAATTATTTATAAAGAATCGATTGATACCCTAGGATGGAGGCTTTAGAGATGAAAATCACATTTAGCATTATCAAAGCAGATGTAGGTGGATGGCCTGGACATGTAAAAGTACATCCAGATTTAGAAAAAATCGCATATAAACAACTCATTGGTGCTCAACGATCAAAAATTTTAAAGGATTTCCATGTCACTCATTGTGGAGATGACCTTGAACTGATCATGACCCATACCAACGGTGTAGACAGCAAAGAAGTCCATGAACTCGCATGGAACACGTTTCTTGAAGCAACTGAAAAAGCCCGAGATTTAGGATTATATGGAGCCGGACAAGACATCCTCAGTGATGCCTTCTCAGGAAACGTAAGAGGTATGGGCCCAGGTGTTGCAGAAATGGAATTTACTGAAAGAAAAGCAGAACCCGTCATTGCTTTTATGATGGATAAAACCGAACCCGGAGCGTTCAACTATCCGATTTATAAAATATTTGCAGATCCATTTAACACTGCGGGATTAATCATTGATCCAAGTATTCACGACGGTTTTGTTTTTGATGTTTGGGATATAAAAGAACATAAAAACGTGAAACTTAAAACACCAGAAGAAATGTATGATTTACTTGCACTCATTGGAGCAAAAAGTCGCTTTGTCATTAAACATGTGTATCCGAAAAAATCATCAAAACTCCCAAGTGATGAAGCAGCCGCAGTTATTTCTACTGAAAAACTGTATCAAATCGCAGGGGAATACGTAGGAAAAGACGATCCCGTTGCAGCAGTTCGCGCTCAATCTGGTCTTCCTGCTGTTGGCGAGGTATTAGAAGGATTTTCTCACGGACACTTAGTAAGTGGTTGGATGCGAGGATCACACAATGGTCCATTAATGCCCGTGTCAGTCGAACAAGCACAATGCACTCGTTTCGATGGTCCACCTCGAGTAACCGCACTTGGATTCCAAATGCATAATGGAAAACTTACCGAACCAGTAGACTTATTCGATGACCCTGCCTTTGATTACGTCCGAAAACAATCACAACAAATCACGGAATACATGAGAGTTCACGGACCATTTGAACCACATCGATTACCAATGGCAGATATGGAATACACAACACTTCCAAAAGTCATGAAAAAACTTGGGAAACGATTTACCAACGTGAAATAAACACGTTCCCCTCTTTCATTTTCTCTTTTTTCCATCCCTTATATTTAAATACTACAATCCTATTCCGAAAGTACTTTACATAAGAATACGTGGAGAATAAACAAGTATGGCACGAATGCATGCACGTCGAAAAGGACGATCTGGATCAACTCATTACCATGCTCGGAAAGAACATCCATCATGGAGTGCTCTTAAACCAAGGGAAGTTGAATCTAGAATCATTGAACTTGCAAAAAGCGGGAAATCCTCCAGCGAAATCGGTCTTATCCTTAGAGATCAATACGCGGTTCCAAATGTAAAACTTGCAACTGGAAAAAAGATTACCAAAATCCTTGATGAAAACAAACTTTCTTCAGAATACCCTGAAGATTTAAAGAACTTGATCAGTCGCGCTTTAAGCATCAGGGAACATATGATGATTCATAAAAAAGATACTGGGAACAAACGTAATCTTCAACTCGTGGAATCAAAAATCCGCAGATTAGCTCATTATTACATCGAAAACAATAAACTTCCAACTGATTGGAAGTACAGTCCAAAACAAGCAAAACTGATGTTTGAGTAAATCAAAATCATTTTTCCTTTTTTCCCCTATTTTGCTTTACATTCTAAACGCTTTCCTAGTCTCAATTATGAACCATAATACCTTATTGTTTTAACCTTCTATTTCTAAAAGGGTTTTTATAAATGAGATTCTTTTTCAAATATGTTTGATGACGCCATGAAAAAAACACTTACTGAACAAGCAAATGTTGCTGTTGAATGGATAAAAAAGTATGCAACAAACAAACGAGTTCGACTTATTTCTCATTATGATGCCGATGGTATAACTGCTGCAGCGATTATGGCTCATGCCGTTAAAAGAGCAGGTTTTGATTTTCATCTCAGTCTCATGAGAAATCCATTTACTGATGGATTAAAAAAAGTAAAACAAGAACAAAATGATCTCATCATTTTTACGGATATGGGCAGCGGACAACTTCCACTCATCGAACAAATAGATGCAAACTGCATCATCATCGATCATCATCAACTCATCAAAGATGAAACATCTGAGAATATTTTACAATTAAACACCTATCAATTTGAGATTAATGGAAATTATGATGCCTCAGGTGCTAGTATTAGTTATGCTGTTGCCCTTGCACTAGATGAACAAAACAAGGATTTAGCAGTTTATGCTATCGCTGGAGCAACAGGAGATAAACAATATATCGGTGACTTCACAGGTTATAATAAAAAACTGATTGATACTGCGGTTGAACAAAACATAGTTACTGAGAAAACCAGTGTAAAACTCAATGGAAAAAGTATGAAAGAAGCACTCTATTATGCTGTTGATCCCTACTATACAGGGTTATCTGGTAGAATGGAACAAATCATAGATTTCTTAAAAAAACTAAACATTAATCCAGATGTCAAACCAGAATCACTTACGGATGAACAACAAAAAAAGATTCATTCCGCACTTCTCGTATTATTATTGGAACATAATTGTGAAGCAAATATAATTGATACGGTAATCAGGCCTAGATATTACTCAGAAAAAACCTGGGGAGAACTTGAACAATTCGCTGATTTACTAGATTGCTGTGGCAAAGGAGGCCATCGAGATTTAGGATTTGCTCTTTGCATGAATGATGCTGACGCATATAACGAAGCACGAACCTATGAACAAAAATATAAACAAAGCATTCTTGACGAACTTCTCAAATTAGAAGAAACTGGTGCTGAAGAAACCAAGTCCATTCGGTATTTTTACACCACTAAATCATCAATTGGAGGAGTCATCGGAGGAATAGCTGTTAACTATTTGTTCGACAGAGAAAAACCCTTATTTTCCATTGTGAAAAAACCAGAAGAACTTCATGTATCCTGCCGTGGAAACAAATATTTGGTTAAACATGGATTAGATCTTGGACTTGCAATGGAAACCATTGCCAAAAAACTCAATGGTCATGGAGGAGGACATCAAGTAGCAGCAGGAGCAACCATTCCACAAGAAAAAGAAAAAGAATTTTTACAATTACTCGATTCAATTATCACTACGCAATTATCAAAAAAGAAGGAATAAAAAATATGAAAATAACCTGTGAAATAAATCTTAATTATGATACTCAACAACAAGCACGACATGTGTATGAATCAGTGCAAGTTGATGATGCATCATTTATGAACTCCATAAGAACAAAAAAAAACATTAAAACCAAGATACAAACAAAAACGGTTCCCTCCATGCTTCACACCGCTGATGACTTTTTATCTTGCGTGCGCATCGCAGAAAAAATCACTGAACAACAATCAAATAAAACAAAATAAGTACAAAACACAATAATTAGATTAAAGAGAAAGGTATGACCAACAAAAATAAATCAGAATACAAAAGAAACTATGCAATGGCTAAACATCACGCCTGGGCTGGATCAGTACTTTTAGCTATACTTGGAGCCATTCGTTGGTTCACTGATGATACTGAATGGTATCAAAAAGACATAATTTTTATTCTCGCAGGCATTCTTATCATCATTTACATTTTAATTGCTTTAGTTTTTACCTATCAATTCCGCTCAGGACTTGCTACTGAAGAGACTGATGTTATAAAGATTAGCTCAAATCAAAAAGATCAAA
>JAGXLH010000047.1:10606-12233 GCA_018334795.1 Thermoplasmatota archaeon | reverse complement strand
AGAGACAGACGTGTGCTCTTCCGATCTGGGAGAAAATATCTTTTTCATCATCACCAAGTATGAATCCATATCCTTTTCGATCATTAAACCATTTTACTGTTCCTTTCATATGTTTGTCACCTCCTCAGAGAATTATGTCTGTGTTGAGTAAAAGAGTAGTAAATAAAAATCTCAAAAAAATCGTAATAGTGAAATTATGGAACTTCTATCGTTATTCTTTCCAGGCGTTACATAGGAGGCTAGTGTTTATATACTTATGTATTGCTTGGCTTAACTTGATTAGGGTATATTTTCTTTATTTTTTTTGGGATGATTTGTAAAAATATAAAATGATTTGTCCCTGTCCTGCAGATGTGTATAAAGATTCGCAATTTATTTTTGAAGAAAGAATTCCACCAGTCTATAGCGAGCGGAGCGAGTGGTGACTGGTGGTCACAGAAATGCAAATACACGATGCTAAGGAAAACCCCGAACCAAGTTTCCTGAAAAAGGCCAAACACTTCTAGAAGATTTTTGCAACCTGATAACTCAAAAATGCGATGGAAACACACCACGCAATTGACATCAAAAAAACAAGTGAAAGAACAAAAATTGGTTGAAATAAAATAATGTATGAGGAATAGAACGAAACACATCCTTGATACAACTGTTGTTAAACGTACTCGTTCTCATATTAGTAATTTAATTGTTTTGGGCAGAACTTTTGAAAATGATTAAATTGAGGTGATTTTATTATAATTTACTGATTAGATACAATATTTCCAAGTAAATTACCTGATAATTTCCCTAAGAAATTTCCAAGAAATGAGAAAATATAATCTCCTGAAAAATCACCTAAGGCTCCATTAAAGAAATGTTGCAATGTTATATCAATAATATAATTTTTAGCTCTTGAAAATGCATTTTCATTTACTGATATCCATATCACATCAGTATCTTTTGCCCCATCTTCATCTTCTACAGTCAATCTTACAGGATACATTCCTGGAGAATAAAAGGTGTGAGTTGGATTTTGTTCAGTACTATCTCTATTTCCTTTTAGAAGGGTTTCCTCAAAATACCAATGATAGGTTACTTCGTCTTCATTGACATCAGTATGACTTCCTTCAAATTCCACTTTTAATGGGGGCCTGCCTTCTAAAGTACTAGCATTTGCGTATGCTGTTGGTGGATGGTTGCCCATTGCAATTATCTGGATTGAAGCAGTATCTTGCTGATCATCACTATCATATATGGTTAATCTTACTGTGTACTCTCCAGGTTTCTTGAATGTGTGTTTTGGATTCTTTTTTTCCGATGTGGTTTTATCATCGAACTCCCAAAGATATTCAAATTTGTTTCCATCCACATCAAAAGGGTCTGATTGGAATTGAACGGTTAAAGGAGCGGATCCAAATGTATTATCTGCGCTGATGGAAACAACGGGTTTGTAATATTCAATCACTGTGATTTCCATGCTGTCTTTTACGTTATCTCCATTTTCATTCCACAATGTTAGACTAACGTTGAATATTCCTTCTCTTTGGAACGTATGATTGGTGGTTTTTCCATTTTTTTCAGTCCCGTCGTTAAAATCCCAGAGACATTTGGTTACTTCTCCATCAAATGAAAAAAGATCATATGAAAA
>JAGXLH010000047.1:0-9865 GCA_018334795.1 Thermoplasmatota archaeon | reverse complement strand
TTTTCAGGATTCAATGTATCCAGATGATTGGATTTCGTATCATGTTGGCGGTGGTTTAGATTTTTCAGAGTATGTTACTTTTTTCACGCTTCGTATGTATCCTGCACGATATAATGCAGAGGGTCATCATATTGAATTCATTGATCAAATCATGGTAACAGTTACGTATCAACCTCCTGAAGAACCAATCCTTCAAGATGTTGATGTTTATGATTTATTGATTATTGCTCCAGAAATTTATCATGATGAACTCACGTCTCTTTGTGAACATAAAGAGAGATTTGGCGTGAAAACAAGACTTGTTGGCGTTAGTGAAGCAATTGATCAAATGTTTTGGGAAGGAAGGGATGATGCTGAAAAAATCAAGTATTTCATCAAAAGATCTATTGAAGAATGGGGTATTAGTCATGTGTTACTTGTTGGTGGATTAAAAGGTCAATCAAAAACTTGGGATCTTCCTGTTCGTTATAGTCATGTAGTTCCACCAACTGAGCAAGAGTATGCTGAACAATCATTTATTTCGGATTTGTATTATGCAGACATTTATGATTCACTTGGTGAGTTTTCAAGTTGGGATTCAAATAATGATGATTTTTTTGCTGATTGGAATGAAGAATATAAAGAAGAAATGGATTTGTATCCTGATGTTTACCTTGGAAGAATTCCTTGTCGAAATGAAAAAGAAGTAAGGATCATGGTTGATAAAATCATTAATTATGAAACGGATTCTTCTGATGATTCTTGGTTTAATAATCTAGTATTGGTCGCGGGTGATTCGTATCCTGATGCGTCTGGATTTAATGAAGGGGAACTTATTTCAGAGAAAGCAATTGAGGTGATGCCTGGTTTTAATCCATTGAAGGTGTATGCTTCAATTGATGATATTAACAGGCGAACGGTTAATAAAGCCATGAATCAGGGCGCGGGTTTTGCATATTTTTGTGGTCATGGAAGCCCCGCGAGTTGGAGTACTCATTTTCCACCAGATGGATCAACGTGGACTACAGGATATAATTTAAAGGATATGTTGCCACTACGTAATGGATATAAACTTCCGATTACGGTTGTTGGTGGTTGTCATAATGGCCAATTTGATGTAGGATTATTTAATCTTCTTGAAGGTATCAAGGAGTATGGGATCAAAGAATATTTTTTTGCTGAACCGTATCGGTTTTTTTATAATGAATGGGTACCGAATAGTTGGGCATGGTTACTCACGAGTAAACCGAATGGTGGAGCAATAGCTACTATTGCGAATACTGGTCTTGGTACGCATGGAGAAGATGATTCTGATTTTAATGGAATCGCTGATTATTTAGAAGTGCTTGATGGATGGTTGGAACTTCGGTTTTTACAATTATATGGTGAAGATGGTAAATCTGATCTTGGTGAGAATCATGGGCAAACCATGACTGAGTATATTCATCGGTTCCGTGATGATGAAGAAAAAATGGATACTAAAATGGTTCAGCAATGGGAATTATTTGGTGATCCGAGTTTACGAATTAGTGGATATTACTAAATTGAATGAAAAAATCCATTGATTAAAAAAGTGGTAAAAAAAATAAAAAAAAAGAAAAAAGCAAGAGATTGCTGGGTAGTTTTATTTCTTTTTCAAATATGGAAGACCGGTTCTCTTGTTGACACCAACAGTATAATTATCTGGCTTGTCACAAGGAGTACCACTCTTTGGTGATTTTTTACTAAAGAAATAGATTTGTTGGTTCCTTCCACCCTTCAATTTGACATCTCTTGTATATAATGTCCATCCTTCATATTCATATGCCATTTTTTTGACCTCCTAAAGGAAATGGAAATCTTGTAATTTAAATCTTTCCTTATTTTTCCTTAAGAACTACCGTTTTTTCACAAAAAATTTCATAAAATCCCACATTTTTGAGATATGAGGGTTAAAATGTGCTTACTCTTGCTGTTTTAAATATTTCTCAACGAGTTCAATGGCACACAAATTACCACACATGGTACATGAATGCGTATCCTCGAGTGGTAATCGTTGTTTTCGATACTGTTTCGGTTTTTCTTTATCAATAGCTAGTTTGAACATTTTATCCCAATCTAGTTCTTCCCGAGCTGTACTAAATTCATAATCAATATTACGATCGATACCTCGGGCAAGGTTTGCAGCATGAGCGGCAATGCGAGCAGCAATCACTCCTTCTCTCACGTCGTTAACATTTGGTAGTGCTAAATGTTCAGCAGGAGTAAGATAACAAAGGAAGTCAGCGCCAAAGTATCCAGCGAGAGCACCACCGATTCCTCCAACGAAATGATCATAACCTGGAGCAATATCAGTTACAAGTGGACCGAGAACGAAATAGGGTGCTTGTTTGGTAACTACTTTCATGACTTCAATATTTGATTGAATATCATTTAAGGGCATATGACCAGGTCCTTCAACCATTGCTTGAACACCAGCTTTTCGTGATTGTTCTACAAGTTCACCGATGATCAGCATTTCTTGGAATTTTGCCCGATCATTCGAGTCAGCTAATGCTCCAGATCGCATACCATCTCCAAGACTTAAAGTAACATCATATTCTTTGGCAATATCTAAGAGATGATCAAATTCTTTATACAATGGATTTTCCTGTTCATGGTGAAGTATCCATGCCATGTGAAATGCCCCGCCCCTTGAGACCATAGGTATTAACCGTTTTTGATGTTTTAATCGTTTCACGCTTTCTTTTGTCACGCCAACATGTACCACCGCAAAATCCACTCCTTGTTTTGCTTGCTGTTCAAACGTGTTAAACATCTCATCACTGGTCATGTCAATGATGGCACCATGTTTTTCCGCTGATTCAATTGCTGTTTGATAAATAGGAACAGTTCCAAAGGGAACAGTGCTTACGTTGAGAAGTTGTTTACGGATCTCGTTAAGATTTCCCCCAGTTGATAAATCCATGATGGCATCGGTTTTTACGTCTAATGATACTTTTGCTTTTTCGATTTCTTCTTCTGGTTTGCAGTATTCTCTTGAAGTCCCAATGTTTGCATTCACTTTTACTTTGAGTCCTTTTCCCAGGCCTACTGGTTTTGGATGATGATTTGGATTCCAAGGGATGACGATTTGTCCTGCAGCAACACGTTTTCGTATTTCTTGTAAACTAATTGGTTCCTCCTTAGCAACTTGTTTCATTTGATTAGTGACATTTCCATGTTGTGCTGAGGATATCTGAGTCATAATTATTCAACCTCCAGGGAATCTTCAACTTGTATTTTAACCCTTGGAATTCATAGGTTTTTATTGAATAAATACTTTTGTTCATGTAATCAATTGTTAATGAAAAGAAGTATGGTTTTTTTCGAAGATATATTTATATGGTAGATGTATATTGCGGCTGAAAACTTCAGGTGGTAAAAAATCGCTATGATAAAATCGTATATATTGATCTCCATGAGACCTGGGGATTCTGAAAAAGCAATTGCTGCGATGAGAAAAATTGAGAAGATTGCAAAGATTTCTGTGGTTGCTGGAGATTATGATATCGTGGTACGAGTTCAAGTAGATTCGTTAGAAGATTTGTTAAAGGTCACTGACAAGATTCAGATGATTCCTGGTGTGAAGAAAACAACCACTCAGGTTATTGAGAAAGAATTGTCATTATGAAAATAAGAAGGAAATATTTGTTTTACGTACTTGCCTTTTCTTCTGCTATTATTGCCGCGGTTAATTCAGGTGTAGATGCAACCGTTAGTAAACTTTTTATTCCTAATGGTTGGGCTCTTGGTTTTGCAACCTTTGCGGTTGGTATCCCCGTAACATTGCTTCTTTCCCTTATGTTTTCCATTCCGTTAAAAGGTCGGAGTGTTGGTTCTCGTTTTGCCGATCCGTCGTTTAAGCGACTTCGGTTGTTACGTCGTGAAGAAGTATTTCCTCAAACGATGGCTGCGTTTGGTAATGCCTTGTATACTGTTGGATATTTTGCATTGTTTGTGCTTATTGAAGATCCTTCTGTGGTATTGCCATTTACCCAAGTGGTGATTTTGTATCTTGTTGCTATTGAATCGATTAATGATAAGGATATGCCGACCCTTTCTGAGATTCAATCTATTTTGATTGTAACTTTTGGTGCTATTCTTGGATCGATCAGTCTTTCTGGAAGTTTGAATTTTGAATCTTTGTTGATTGTGTTTTTTGTGATTAATCCTGGATGGGTGTTGTTAACGGTGTATCAACGAAAATTGAAATGGATTAAGATTGATGATCAGTATAATGATTCTATAAATATTCGTTTTTGGAATGTGTTGTTTTCTTGTGTATTAACTACTGTATTGATTTTTGGTTATGATTTGATGACGGGATCGAATCATCTAGCAGCCGGTGTTTCCGCATCTGTTAATCAGTTTTGGTGGATTGCACTTATTTCAACGGGTGCGTTTTTTGCTTTTGTATTCTACATTCGAGCATTGGGTATTGGTAAGGCTAGTGTGGTTCAAGCGGTCCGGTCGTCAACGATTATGTTTTCGATTCCTGTTTCTATAGTTATTGCGTATTTAGGTATTATTGATCCGTTTTCAACCGATCCTGTGCTTCTTATCATTAAAGTTATTGGGATTATTATCATGATGATGGGTATTCTTTCCTTTGCGTTAAACTTGGTTAAAGCATATATTTTCATTCATGTTAAACCGGGGTATCCCTTGGAAGAGACCATGCAAAAATTGTGGAATATCCGCGGAGTTTCTCGAGTGACTGCTACGGCGGGTAAGTATGATTTTATTGTTAAGATTCGTATTCGAGCGTTAGTGAAAGGCTATGAAAAGATTATTCGAAAAGTTGAAGGAATAGATGCTATTGAATCCTTTAAATGGGAATCAGTGTTAAAAGAATGGGAAGATATTTAAATTGATAATAGGGGGATTTATGTCCTTTTTTATTTCATTATTGAATGGAATTGAGAGGATAATTTCTTTTGTTTTCAGATAATTTTTTATCTCGTTTTTTTGTGCGATTCCCCTCTCATTTTTTGACAGATGTATAACCATTAAATAACCCTAGTTCATATCCTTAAAGTATGTGTGGAATTGTTGGCGTTATTGGTAATAAACCAGTATCACGTTTTATATATCATAGTCTTTTTGCGATTCAGCATCGAGGTCAGTCCTCTGCAGGAAAACTCACCTATGATGGAAACATTCATGTGTTTAAGGACTACGGACTTGTCCGTGATATTTTTGATGATGAAAAAAAGATAGATACTCCAGGTTTGGTTGGACTTGGTCATACGCGGTATTCAACGGCGGGTATGGATGATGTTGATTCATTGAAAAAAAATGCTCAACCTGAATATTTAGTAAATCCCTTTCTTGCAGCAGTGCATAATGGGAATGTGATTAATTGTTCTGAGATTAAACATAAGACGAATCGGTCTCCGAGAACTGAGTGTGATATTCAGTGTTTATTATTGCCTATGGCTGATGAATTATATAAAAAAGAATTATCAACTGAAGTTATTTTTAATGCCTGTAAAAAGGTAATGAAAAAGGTGAAGGGGAGTTATTCGAGTTTGTTTCTTGCTGATTCTGGTGAAGATCCATACATGTTTGCTATTACTGATCCGCATAAGATTCGACCGTTAGTGCTTGGAAAAAAGAATGGATTGTATTGTTTAACCTCTGAAACGCGGGTGTTTAAGAAAACGAATTTCGAGTACGTCAAAGATATTCCTGGCGGATCTGTTATTATCATTGACAAAGACGGTCATATCTTTGAGAAACAATTGGTGAAAAAAACGGAAACACCCTGTATGTTTGAGTTTGTGTATTTTGCCAAACCTGATTCCCGAATTCGTGGGCGAAGTGTTCATGACGTCCGATTGAATCTAGGTCGGTTGCTTGCTAAGAACAATCCTGTGGATGCGGATATTATTGTGCCGGTTCCAGAATCTGGAAGACGTTATGCGTTAGGATATTCACGTGAATCAGGGATTCCACTTGATGAAGGAATTATGAAGGATAAGGCAGAACGATCTTTTATTCAGCAGAAACAGGAAAGTAGGGATAAAATCGTTGAAGAAGGACTTTCTTTTTTACGAGCGGTGCTTAATGGAAAACGAGTGGTGCTTGTTGATGATTCCATTGTCCGAGGAACGAATGTTCGTAAACTCGTTGAAGGTGCTTATCGAGCTGGAGCAAAAGAAGTGCATATTCGTATTGGTTGTCCCCCATTAATTGCGCCGTGTTATCTTGGTATTGATATGCGTAGTCGAAAAGAGTTTTTAGCACGAAATGAAACGGGGGATGTGAGAAGTTGGGATGAGATTGCAAAAGAGATTGGTGCAGATAGTCTTGCCTATGTTCAATCTGATGATTTAGAAGATGTGATAGGTTTTCCAGTGTGTAAAGGCTGTGTTTCATTTCCTGATGGATATCCAGATGATTTACAAGATTATGTGAATGAGTTGTATGAAAAGGATGAGCAGGGAAAAAGAGCTTATGAGTAAAAGATCATCATTTAGATGATTGTATTGTGTTTATATGATTGAGATAGATAATGGAAGTATTGATGCGCAAATCATTAAGATTCTTCAGAAGAAGTATCCTGTTACTCTAAAAGATATTGAACATCAGTTGAGTTTATCTCATGATCGCATTCTTCGGGTTTTGAATCAGTTGCATGTGAAAGGAATTGTACGGCTTGAACCATTACCAGATAAGGTTTATGTTCGCCTGCTTCGTCATGATTTTAAGTTTATAGGAAAAAAAAGGCAGCGGAAATTTATTAAAAGACATCGCTCTCATCGACCGTTCAAAGTGAAATCAGATGATGACGATGTTATGTATCAATGAAAATTAAAAGAATTTATTTTTTGGATTGATTTGTATTTTTACACAACATTTACCCATACTATTGATATTTCATTTGGTGCTTTTTTCTTATATTTTTGTTTCTTTTCACTCATCCTAATCCTCATCAATACTTTTTCCGTTTATCTTATTTAAAAGGTATGCGTTATTTTGACAAAAAACAGCATAAAAAAAATTGTAAAACTAATCGATTTGCTTGTATGAAAAAATAATGGATAACATTAGATGATTTGTACAATATGACCATCCACGATAAGAAACTCCACAAGTTCTTTTGAAGATTTCACTTCCTTTAATTGTTCGTAATCAACTAAATGTTCAAATGTTTTCACAACTCGGCTTCCACTTGGAGACCATGCTGCGATGGTAATATGATCAAGATCATAGGATTGAATACTTCCTAAAATGGTATAGGAAATTGCTTGTGCATTAAATTCACAATTGGTACATTCAACAATGGTGTCATATGGAGTGTAGGGGTTTTCATTTTGTTCAATTGGTTCAAGTTGAATGATGATGAGATGCCCGCCGCATTGAGGGCAGACGAATTCATGATTTTTTTTGTTATCCCACAATTTTGAGAGGATTTTGTTTTTTGTTTTGTTATACCCCATGATCACCACGCTATATCAACGTAGGTTTTCTTAACATATATAGTTTTTTGAAAAATCGTTTTTCTTTGTGTTAATCGTTTTGATTTTTTTGTTTAAGGTTTCCGTCATATTAATATGAGGCGATTATATTTGTACTATTCTCAAGGTGAACTTCTTATGCACACAGTTAGTTTTCTCACGGATTTTGGTTTTTCCTCAGGTTATGTAGCACAGATGAAAGGAGTTATTTCTTCTTTTTCTTCTGAAGTGAATATGATCGATATTTCCCATCAGATTCCTGCTCAGGATATTATGGCGGGTGCGTTTGTATTATCTACAACGGTTCCGTATATGCCAAAGGGATCAGTTCATGTTGGTGTTGTTGATCCTGGAGTAGGTACCTCAAGGCGAGGGATTGTTGTTGTAACTAATAAACATCTTTTTGTAGGTCCAGATAATGGTTTGTTTTTACCTGCTGCACGAAAGTTTGGATTGTTTCGTGTGTATGAAATATCTAATGAATCATTGTTTCAGCATCCCGTGTCAAATACGTTTCATGGTCGCGATATCTTTGCTTCAGTAGCTGGACATATCTTAACGGGTGTTTCTTTTGATTTGATTGGTTCAGAGATTCATGATTATGTTGATTTATCATTTCCTGAACCTGTAATCGAGGAACAAAAAATGAGTACTGAGGTCTTGTTTGTAGATGATTTTGAAAATGTGATAACTGGGATTGAAGGTAATCGTTTTTTACAAAAAATTTCGGTTGGTGATCAGATAATGATTCAGGTTGGAGAACAGAGCATTCCGGCTGTTTTCGCTAAGTCTTATGGTTTTGTTTCAACAGATGAATTATTAGTAACTATTGGGAGTCATGGATATGTTGAACTTTCTGTTAACCAGGGGAGTGCGCAAAAACGGTTAAGAGTTCAACGTGGAGATAAAATTGATTTGCACCTTTCTGATGATCGCATTGATTTTTGATTAGAGTTTTTGGTTGGGATCAACTGTGAATTTAAAAAGTGAATCAAGCAGCCCATGTCCATAATTGATGCAGCCAAATGCAGTAAAATAATCTTTTTTCTCGAAATAGTATCGGGCATCATTGTAGTAATCAACGGCCATTTTGATTTGTTGTTGTTGTAATGCTGCTGGGTTTTGGGATTGTAGTTTTTTAAGATTGTCTTTAAACATGTCAAGGTCTTTTTTGATTCTTGTTGCTTCATCCATGATTTACCACTATTTCAATATGTGAATGTGAAAGATCAAAACAGTATATAGATATTATTTTTATTACTTTATTAACGATATTAACGATCTATTTTTTTTGTCAAAATGGAAAAAAGACATGTTGGCCATTAATCTAAACATCTTTAAATATGTTTAAATGGAAAAGTATAACACATGAAATCTGTCGAACGTGTCCATAATACATTGATTCGCTCTATACTACATTTATCAATTTTTAGAAATTCTAATTTTTTACCAAAATTAATTAGTATTTATGTTTTTTCAATCTTATTGTTGTCAGTTATTTTTATTCCAAGCTTATTGGTTATTAATGCAGATGGTAAAGAAGATGATGATTTAAAACTTGAAGATGATGATGTAGTTGATGAGCAGGACGATGATGACGATGATTTAAAACTTGAAGATGATGATGTAGTTGATGAGCAGGACGATGATGACGATGATTTAAAACTTGAAGATGATGATGTAGTTGATGAGCAGGATGATGGTGATGGTGATGAAAATGATGAATCTGAAATAAAAGATGAAAAACCTTCAATTTCAGAAAATAATACAATAAAAAAATTTGTTTTTAATAAGAATAAAAGTGAAGAAAGTGATGGTAAAATAAATTTAACTGAGAAACCGAATATTGAAAAGTCTTTTGAAAGCAATCTTGGGGATATAACTGAGAATGAAAAAATATCTGTTGAAACACCTACTATAGAAAAAACAGAAACATGCATTCAAAAGGTTGATTTCACACCGTCTCAACATCAAAAAAATGTTAAATTACAAGTTTCAAATTTAGAAGGAAAACCTGAGGAAGTACAAAAGGATCTGAACATTTCAAATACTTCAAAAGTTTACAAATGGTTAGATATTAAATTAACATCAAATGAACTATATATTGGAGAAACTGGCATTAAAAACATGACTTTTTCTTTCAGCGTTGAAAAATCATGGATTGAAAATCAAAGCTTTGATAAATTTACCATCAAAATGATGAGATACCATGATGATGAATGGCAAGAGCTAAACACATCATATACTAATGAAACAGAAGATCTTGTGTATTATCAAGCAGATACGCCAGGACTCTCTGTATTTGCGGTGGTTGGTAATAAGGTAGTTGAAGACTCAGATGAAATAGTTGTTGAATCATCACATATGCCATGGTGGATGCCAGCAAGTGTTATATTCGTTTC
>JAGXLH010000046.1 GCA_018334795.1 Thermoplasmatota archaeon | reverse complement strand
ACAAAGGATATATTCCCTTGTATCGTCATGATCATGGTGAAGATGTCATCTATATCATGAAAAAACCAGATCAAAAACAAAAACCATTTTGGGTTAATATTGCACTGCTTGTTGCCACAATCATCACCACACTTCTTACGGGATCTCTCTTAGAACTAGGGTATGGTGATTTACAATCAGTTCCTCAAATACTTGATGTATTTCAACCGCAAAACTTACTTGCGGGAGCATTGTTCTTTTCTTTTCCATTGATAAGCATTCTTTTCATCCATGAGATGGGTCATTATTATTTTTCAAAAAAACATCATTTGAAGACATCATTTCCTTTTTTTCTCCCGGTTCCACCCATACTTCCAGGGTTCAATATTGGAACCTTCGGTGCATTAATATCCAGTGGAGACCCAATGCCAGATAAAAAAACATTGTTCGATGTTGGCATCTCAGGTCCAATCGCTGGATTCATCGTTGCAGTACCGGTGACTATTATTGGATTACTCACCTCTGAAATTGTTCCGTTTTCTAATCTTCCCGCAGGCGAAACAATCCTTGGAACATCATTATTATTTTCAATTCTTTCCACTGTTTTCCTTTCGATCCCAGAAGGATTTGCCATTGATTTAAACTCTATAGCTTTTGCAGGATGGATTGGTCTTCTTATTACTTCAATTAATCTTCTACCTGCAGGTCAACTTGATGGTGGTCATATCTTTAGGTCAGTTCTTGGAGACAAACAAAAATATGCTGGCTGGCTTGCAGTTATTATTATGGTTTTTACGGGATGGTGGTTTTTCGCATTTATTATCCTGCTATTAATCGGTGTCAAACACCCGCCACCATTAAATGATGAATCAGAACTTGATTTTACTCGAAAACTATTGTTCTTTGTTGCTGTTGCAATCCTCATTCTTTGCTTCATTCCATTTCCGATTACAAGCATCTAAACCATTATCTTTTGCTAACTAGCAGATAAATAGTATTGTATGGATCTGGATTTCTATAAAAGGAAAGAGTCCTAGTTTAGCTAAATATATAAGATACCACGTTAAGCGGAGAGGATTAGTTACTATTTATTGACACAACTAACAAAAAACAAATCATAACTTTTAAAACTAATGAATACCTATCTGGTTGTAAGTGAATTTACTATGAAGACGTATCTGAAAATCTTATTTAGCAGTGAAGGATCAACACCCTCAGAAATCAAAGATCTTCTATTAAATATGGGATTCAAAGCAGCCAAGGGCAACTATGATTTTGTCTATGAATGGGATGAAGAATCCACTGGTGTTGAAGAACTCATTTGGTTTGCTGACAAAGTCCATGCAGCCTTAAGCAACAGTCATGTACTTTTTGATATTGAAACCATTTAATTATTTATTCAAATTTTTATTTTCACAACAATAATTTTTAATTTTTTTCTTTATTTCTTATTATGTTCCTTTTGATGCCGTCGAGCTTGTTGAAACACACCCATTAATGTATGATATTCCCATTTTGAAGGAAGTGCCCGCCCCATAAGTCGAGTAAACATTACTTTGGTTTTATCTTTCTTATGAGATGGATACTCAATTTCTTCAAGCAATGAATAAAATGAATCAAGTAATAATTGTTTTTCATTTCCATTAATTCGAACTGGAGAATGCGGAAGATGATCTTTGGATTCTTTCTCAGAAAACAATGCATATAAAACTAAACAAACAGCATGAGAAAGATTTAAAGATGCATAAGAATCACTAGTTGGAATAGTGACAAGCATATCACATAGAACAAGTTCCTCATTGAATAAACCATAATCCTCACGACCAAAAACCAAACCGATTGTTCCATCTACATCTTGAATCTGTTTTACAAATTCTTCTAGAACAATAGGGATACGAACATGTTTTTTTTCCGAATCAGTATAAATCGCGGAAGTACCAACCATAAAATCAACATGTTCTGCGGCCTTCTTAAAAGAATCAACAATCAGTGCATTATCTAATATGGAAGTAGCATGAACAGAACGAATATACGCATCATCATCAACAGGACAAGGATTAACCAACACTAATTGATGAACATTAAAATTCATCATACTTCGCGCAATAGCACCAATATTCCCACTATACTTAGGTTCAACAATTATAACCGTAAAATTTGAAATGACCTTGCACCATCCAAGTTCATGTGATGGATTATTATTTCACGCGTAATTCCTTTTCCTTTTCCGCAAGCATTTTCTGATATTTCGAAGGTAAATGACGAGCTGCTTTTTTCAACTCCGCATGAGTTTTCATAAATTCAGATCGTTTATTCGTTCTAAGTTCATCAAGTAAAAACCGTTTATTTTTAATGAACTCATACAAATAATACACACCAAAAAGTGTTAACACCACACCAAGAATAAGAATATACAAACTCCAAGCCAAGATATCCTCATTCAACGAAAACATATCCATTAAAAATTCAGGTAACCACATACCCAAAACACCAAATAATAACACAACCACTCCAATGACCAACACCACAATGCTTATTCCAAAAATATATTCTTTGAACATTTTTCCCAACATGTTTGCCATATTATTCCTCCATATTTTTTATTTTTATTTTTTTTAATATGTTTTTGCAAATCTCATCCAAGTTTTTGCTGGTTTCCCACAGGTAACACATTTTTTCTCGGTCACAGATTCATCATTAGTAATCGGTTCGCCTAATGTATTTCCATCTAGGATTTCTTCAACTTCTAAAGCACATCTATCTGTTCCGCACCACGGAAGTTGAATGATACCATCATATTCTTTTGCTTCATCAAGCGTATCAACAATATGAGTTTTCTCTTTAAGCAATACTTCAGCTCTTTTTAATAATCGTTGCGACATCTCATCGAGATTAAGTTCAACAGCATTAATTAAATCATCACGAGCAATATTCTTTTTTTCACCAGTATCCCGTGAAACAAGGACAACTTGATTATTAGATATATCTCTCGGCCCTATTTCTATTCGAAGAGGCACTCCTTTTAACTCCCATTCATAAAATTTGTTTCCAGGATTAACATCTCGTTGATCAACATGAATCCGTAACCCCTTATCGGTTAGTTGTTCAGCAACTTCATGACAGACAGTAAAGACTTTTTCTCTAGTATCCTTAAAAATAATAGGTACAATCACAACTTGAATTGGTGAAACATCCGGTGGTAAAATAAGACCCGTGTCATCCCCGTGAATGCCAACAACTGCTCCAAGTAATCGTTCACTCATCCCATACGTTGTTTGATGGCAATGCGCATGTGTTCCCTCCTCAGTCTCATACGTGATATCATATGGTTTTGAAAAATTATCTTTATACTGATGTATTGACCCAAGTTGCAGTGTTCGCCCTGATGGCATAAGCACATCAATACTTATCGTGTAAAAAGCACCAGCGAATTTATCCCATTCCGGACGCTTATTAAAGATAAATGGTAAACACAGTTTCTTCAACAATCGATCTGCTATTTGTTTGTCTTGTTCGATTTGGCATTCAGCATCATTAAAATCAACATGACATGTATGTGCTTCAAAGAAATGAATCTCTCGAACCCGAATAAATGCTCTTGTTTGCTTTGTTTCATAACGAAACGAATTCACAATCTGATACGTTTTCAAGGGAAGATCTGCATGTGATCGAATCCACTGAGAAAAAACTGGATACATAGCAGTCTCAGAAGTAGGGCGAAGTAACCATCGTTCCTCCAACTCATTTTGGCCTGCATGAGTAATCCAAAATACTTCACTACCGAATCCTTCAATATGATCTGCTTCTTTCTGAAACGATTTTTCAGGTATTAATAAAGGAAACATCACTTCTTGATGGTTGGTTTTATCCATTTCTTGTCGAATCAGTTTGTCAACATGGGACATTAGTTTCCAGCCATAAGGCCGCCAAACATTCATTCCTTTGATAGGGTATCGTTTGTCACAAAGATCTGCAAGCTCCACGATTTCATTGTACCATTCATTGAAATCTTCACTTTTTTTAAATTTTGTTTCAGGCATAACCGTTTCGACCTATAGGTGGAAAAAGAAATATTACTCTTAAAGATGACGGTTTGTTGATAAAAAAAATTTAAATGCCGCGTCCTTCTTTGGCTTTTACTCGAAGCTCCTGAGATCGACATCGTCGACATCTTTTTGCCCGTATTGGGTTTGTTGCACCACATTTCATGCATATCTTTTTGCTGAGCAACCGTTTTTCCGCTTCTGGAAATTTCGCCATAACTTAAAACCGCCTTTTCTTGTACGGGAATAAGGGAATAATATTTAAACATATTGCTTTCAATTTTGAAAATGATGAATTGGAAAAGATTCATGCTTGTTTCATACGGGACATTTGCTCATTACATAATTGAGGTTTGAGGTTTTTTTAATTTAGTCAATATGGTGCTTTTACACTGTGCTTATTTGCTTGATATTGAATTTATAGAAATTGTTTTAATGGAGTAGCTTGTTGTGCGATGTGGTGACTCTTACAATGAAGGGGAGGATCACATGTCCCAAATGTGGGGAACATATCATAGCTGAGATGAATCGGGAAGTTCCATCGTTTAGCTTAGAATGTCCGATATGCAATCATCGTTTCACTGCGAAAACATCACAGGTTGATGTATCCAATGTTGATTCCGATTCTCCTGTTGACGTAGAATCTGATTGTTATTGGGAAGAACATGGGGAGCCAAGGAAAACTATCCTTTCTGCGATTAAACCACGCACGGATAAACCAATGATTGCTTCACTTTTGTTGATTGGAGTGGTTGTCATTGCTCTTGTCTCCTCTTTTTTTCCAACTATTTTTTTGCAAGGTCCAGTAGGTATTGCATCTCTATCTGGAGTAAACGGTGAATTAACCGTTTTTGTAGATAATACTTCAGCTCTTTCAATAGATAATATGACACTTAGTATTGACCAGGAAAACGCTACGTTCACTCGAAAAAATAATTCGTTTGTCGCTACCTCGCTTTCTCCAGGAGAACATGTTTTAACCGTAAGTGAAAAAGAAACTAACACATCGGAGAATATGGCCACAAAAAATGTTTATATCCTTCCATTTGATTTTTCAACATATACTCTCAAGATAACAGAAACAAATCCATTAAGACTTAAGAATTCATCATTTGAATTAGAATGGTTATCCGCCATATTATTTATTTTATCAATACTTACTTTGATTGGTGCACTTATGTGTTGGAAAAGACGTTTTTCTGATGTTGCCCTTTTTGGAAGCATCGTGGGCATATTTTCAATTGGTCTCTATTTTACTGGTTTGGTGTTAGCTGTTATTGCGCTTTGGTTAATTCTAAAATCTCGGGATGAATTTGATGATGGAAAAAAGGGGAAAAGCTTCTAAAATCATCTTTACATTATTTTTGATGATTTTCCTTTTTACATTACTGCAGTTTCTTTCACCCGTTTTTTTACCATCAAATACATATACAGAACTAGATGGTATGGTCGGAGTGATAAATAATGAAGTGGAGATTGAAAATATGTCATTTCCATGGAATATAGGATATCTAATCGGGGATACTCTCTGTCATCAAAAACAAGAACGGTCATTTGTTATTAATGGAAATCAAATGCCTTTTTGCAGTAGATGTACCGCAATATGGCTTGGGTTGACCACTGGTTTGGCTGTCATGCTTTTCTATCATGTTAAACTTAATTCGATTTTTATGGTCATCCTCATTTTGAGTCTTTTTCCAATCGGTATAGATGGAGGAGGACAACTAATTGGGTTATGGGAGAGCACAAATATAAGCAGAACTCTCACAGGTCTTATCATTGGAGTACCGGTTGGTATTGCACTTGGTGTGATCATTGACGAAGGAAAAGTCTTATTTAAATCGAAAACTAATTAATATACAAAAAAATTCCCTGCCTGAGGAAAGGATTATGAAAAAATCAAAAGCAATATTGCTGATGGTCATTAGTTTGATGCTGGTCTTCTTGACAACAACCCTTGCAAGTGCTCAAGATGAATATGATTGGAGCAGTGAGTTTGAAGATAACCCTGCGGCTCCATGGGCCTTTTGGGGACTCTTTACAGGAGCTCTATGTTTTATACCCTTAGTGATTTTTATCATTTGGATAGTACTTGCCATCTGGGTGTATAAAGATGCAGAAAAGCGAGACAGTAGTGGTGCATTATGGTTAATCATTGTAATTATAACCGGCATTATAGGATTGATTATCTGGCTGATTGTACGTCCTCCAATTGGTGGTAAGAAGACTGAGGGTGCTGCATCTACTTCTGAACGAAGATGTCCAGGTTGCGGCCGAGTAATACCTGATGATGCTCGAGTTTGTCCGTATTGTGGAAAAAATTTCGAAGGATAAACTGCATATAATCTTTTAAAAAAAGGTGATAAGGAGATTTTTCCTAATCTCCCTTTTTATTTTAATATTCATTCTTGATAGTCGCTTCTTTTTGATAAAACTGATCTTTTGACATAATTAATAATATCAGAGATATAGCCGAAAAAATGCTGGATAAAAAGATTGGTCCGATAGTGAAAAGCCCGATGATACTACAGGATAATGCTCCACCCCAAAGTTTTTTTTGAATCGAAAGAATTCCTCCTAATAGAGGAAACACTGAAAGAATAATGCCAATTATGGCACAGGTTTGTATTATGCTTTGTAGTTGAGATGGTGTAATGGTAACATTTTGGGTTTCTATCATTGAGAGATCGATCATGGAAATATCAAAAGATAATGCTACTATCCAAGTAAGTATCCCCATTATTCCAGTAATGAAAAGTAATATCCCTGCAATTAATGGCTTTGCATCATCCTTTCCCTTTTTTTTCTGCGTAGTATCCATCTCATATGAATTGATTTGAATTTCATTATCATCCATTTTTTTACCTCTACTCACTTATGTTTCATTTTTCTTTACTATTTTGCGCCGTTTAGAAATTAAATCCGTTTTTTTAATAATATGGGCGTGAACATACCAGAAAAGAATAATGCCTATTGCAAAATTAATCCACTGAATTTGATAATCCATGCGAACAATATTGGCAACAATTAAGATAATAACAGCAAGTATGTAATATTTAGGAAGTTTCCTAAGATAAATACCATATCCGATTAAAGCACCAGTGACTCCATGTAAAAAAACTAATCCAATAGATCCCAATAGAATGAGGAGTAAAGAAATACCTGAATTTATCTCATCTGTAAGGAGTAATAATGAGGCTGGAGGATAGATAGATCCAAATCCTAATCCTAAACCTAGTCCATAGATAATCGTTTCTTTTTTATCATGAAATCGTCTTAGATTAAGAATACTTGCTTTTACAATTTGTTCCAAAAAAGGATAAACGATTAATAACTCAAATGTGAAAATAATTTGTGATTGAATAATTGCAATTGAAAAACCAATAAAAATTCCCAAAATAAACATAATGAATAGTATTTTTTCCGTTAGTTTTCCTTGCCAGTCTCTAACTGAGTAATAGAGCAAAATTAAAGCAGGAATAATACCCAGTAAGAGACTAGATTCTGGAATGTATCCATTTGTCATATCCTAGCAGCACATGGGAAAGACTATATTAAAGGTGTTCGATTACCAACACAAAAAATATGATTTATTGATGAGGAGGAAAATGATTTTGTTACAAACACCAGTAATTGTTCTTAATGTGAAAACATATGGTCAAGCAATAGGAAATAATGTTATTCAGATAGCAAAAATAATGGAAGAAGTAGGAAAAGAAACCAGTGTGAGCATGGCAATAGCAGTGCAAGCAACAGATATTTATCGAGTTAAACATGAGGTTTCAATACCAGTTTGGGCTGAACACATCGATCCAATAACTCCTGGAAGCCATACTGGTTGGACGCTTCCAGAAGCAGTTAAAGATGCTGGAGCAGTTGGCACCTTGATTAATCATAGTGAACATCGATTGACACTTGCCAACATTGATGCTTGTTTAACCAGAGCACACGAAACAGGATTGGATAATATCATTTGTACGAATAATGTAGCAACTTCAAAAGCTGCAGCTGCACTTAATCCACAATTTGTGGCCGTTGAACCACCTGAACTAATTGGTGGGGACATTTCAGTTACTGCTGCAGATCCAGATATTGTAAGTAATAGTGTTGACGCAGTAAAAACAGTAAATGAGTCTGTTAAAGTTCTTTGTGGTGCAGGTGTAAAAAACGGAAAAGATGTTTCCAAAGCACTTGAACTTGGTTCAGAAGGAGTATTACTTGCTAGTGGGGTTGTGAAAGCAAAAAATAAGCGAGAAGTGATCAAAGATCTTGCAGATGGGATAAAATAATAACAAAATTTCCTTTTTTTTACTTTTTTAATGATTGAATGGCCTTTGTATAATTCTTATGTTTGAAAACGTAACTTCCTGCTACCAGTACATCGGCACCATGATTGAGTGCTTTTGAAGCAGTTTGGTTATTAATTCCTCCATCCACTTCAAGGTAAATTTGTTTTCCTGTTTCATCAATGATGTTTCGTACTTCCTTAATTTTTGATAATACATCAACAATAAATTTTTGGCCGCCGAAACCAGGATGAACAGACATGATAAGTACCAGATCAACGAGTGGAATGACCTCTTTGATGATATCCACGCTTGTTTCAGGATTTAAGCAAATACCAACCTTACATCCAAGTGATTTAATTGATGTAATCATTGATTTGTAATCACTGCTTGTTTCAGCATGAAAGGTGATCAAATCAGCTCCAGCTTCAACAAAATCTTTTACATACCGATCAGGTTCATCAATCATCAAATGAACATCAAAAAATAATGAAGAATGCTTTCGGATCTTAGAAATTACTGCTGGTCCAATAGTGATATTTGGAACGAAATGTCCATCCATCACATCAATATGAAGCCAATCAGCCCCAGCATCTTCGACTGCTTGTATCTCATTGGCTAAAAACGCAAAATCTGCTGAAAGAATGGAGGGAGCTACTTTATTCATAGAAAATCAAAAGAGGGTAAATACTAACCTGCTTAATAAGTATTTTTTTAACAAAAAAACTGGTTCACAGCTCAACTAAGTTAAGGATTAGGGGGAGCTACTTTTTTCGCTTCCTAATCGTGAACTCCCCAAATTCCACAGGTATAATCTCGATTTCGTCACCATCATGGATGTCGTAAGCCTTTGCGATTTGACTTGGAATGGTGACTACCAGACTACTTCCAACAACACGGGCTTTTCTTGTTAGAGGCATATTCCTCTCCTAGCAAATATCCTAATGTAGCACTGATTATATATATTTTTCTATTTATTAAGTTATACATTAAACTATACTCTTATGCATATCAAATTGTATGCCCATCTTATCAGATTGTTAACCAAAAAATTATCAACACCAATCGTATATCCTCCAGAAAAGGAGTTGAGGCATCCATGAAAATATTTGTAGACAGCGCCGACTTAGACGAAATTAAAGAACTTGCATCATGGGGTATAGTAGATGGAGTAACAACTAATCCAACCCTAGTAAAAAGAAGTGGAAAATCATTTAAAGAAATAATCGAAGAAATATTTACCCTCGTAGACGGTCCAATCAGCCTAGAAGTGGTCAGTGAACAAGCTGAAGACATGGTCACCGAAGCTGAAGATCTCTATAATAGCGTTTCAAAGAAATACCAAAAAAACGTTGCCATCAAAATCCCAATGACTCCAGAAGGACTCAAAGCAGTAAAAATTCTAAGTAGTAAAGGAATTCAAACCAATGTCACCCTTGTTTTTTCAGCAAACCAAGCATTACTAGCTGCAAAAGCAGGAGCCAGCTTTGTCAGTCCATTCATCGGAAGACTTGATGACATCGGCCAAGAAGGCATGAACATCATTGAAGAAATCGTTGAAATCTTTTACAATTATAACATTGAAACAGAAGTAATCGTTGCAAGTATCAGACATCCAATTCATGTCATCCAATCAGCACGAATTGGCGCAGACATTGCTACCATCCCACCAAAAATCATCAGAAAAATGAGCCATCATTCACTAACTGATATCGGCATAAAACGATTCCTCAAAGACTGGGAATCGGTAAAAAAATAAAGAAAAAAAGAACACAACAAAAGATTTCTCTTTCTATTTCTTCTTAACTTTTCCAAAATCCTTTTTCCGCTCCTTTGTTGTTTTCCCAGTGGCATCATACAAAAAATTATTCCACTTTTTAATAATACTATAATCCCCGGACAATTTCTTCGGTGGTACAATATCAATAAACAACGATTTCTTCTCCTTTTTCATCTCAATCTTACCAATGCCTTCCACCTCAAAAGAACAACCATTACTTACATCCGCAGATACATCAAAGTATTCCTCAACTATCGTATTAATATCCGGGTGATATCCTCTTTTTATTTTATATTCACGCATCTACATCCCTTACCAAACAATATCAATTTTATTCATATTAATCTTTGGTCTCATTTTTTATTCTAATCAAATTCAATGCTTTCCTAACAGCATCTTTTGCAGTAGAAGCATTATCAACAAAAACCTCATCCTCAGAAACAATATCACTTTGTGATAACCGATCCACCACACCATCACAACCCAACAAAAACACTAACGGCTTACTTACCATTAACGCTTCACTAATTTCATTTAACGTTCCCCAACGACCAGCAATAGCAATAACTGCATCAGCCATTGTCACCACTAATCTATTCCGACCATATCCCATATTCGAAGGAAGAATCACATCCACAAACTCGTTTGCCTCAGCCTTAGAAAACGGAAGAATACCAATCGTAGTACCTCCCTTACTCTTAGATCCCTTACAAGCTGCACGCATAACACCGCCTTTCCCACCAGTTAACAACACCGCATTATGCTTAGCAACCTCCTCACCCACCTGTTCAGCAACCAACAACACCGTATCAGAAAGTTGTGAATCAGCGCCACTACTCCCACTCACCGAAATAACCAAAGACATAATACAACCCCCCATCTTTATAAACACATATAATAATTACTCCCGCAAATCTTATAAATAGCACCTGCTTTCACTAACATCCTTATCTCTGGAGAACATACTATGGCACAGAAGATTCAAAAAACAAATCCACTCTTAATCGATCTTATTAATCAATTGAAAAAAGAAGCACAGGAAAAAAATAAACCACTGTGGAAAGATGTAGCACTTCGCTTGCAAAAATCATCAAAAAACTGGCCAGTTGTCACCCTCAAAAGAATCGACAAACATGTCGATGAAAAAGAAACAGCTCTTGTGCCAGGAAAAGTCTTATCCACAGGAGAGTTAACCAAAAAAATTCCTGTAGCCGCATGGAATTTCAGCGATAAAGCAAAACAAAAAATCGCTGATGCAGGCGGAAAAACCATGACGATTGAAGAATTACTAAAGAAAAACCCTGAAGGTAAAAATATTAGGATAGTGGGGTAAACAAGTATGAGACGAGTAGTTGATGCACAACAAACAACACTAGGAAGACTAGCGACAAAAGTAGCTAAATATTTACTCGATGGCGATGAAGTTCATGTCATTAACGCAGAAAAAGCTGTCATTTCTGGTAAAAAACAAATGATTCGAAATGAATATAAAGAAAAAAGACGAGTTGGAACCTACCGAAAAGGTCCATTCTTTCACCGATCACCAGAACGTATCGTGAAACGATCCATCCGAGGAATGATTCCATATCAAAAACCTCGTGGACGCGCAGCATATAAAAGATTGCGATGTCATAAAGGAATACCTGAAGAACTAAAAAATGAAAAAGCCGAAGTCTTTGAACATGCAAAAAAGAATCATGTTAATTATCATTCTGTTGAACAAATTTCACAATCATTAGGAGCGAAATACTAATGCCTAAAAAAGTTATCAATACATCTGGAAAACGAAAAACCGCAGTCGCACGTGCTACGGTTCAAAAAGGAAAAGGAATGATTCGAGTTAATAAAATTCCTTTAGAATTACATGAGCCAGAAATTGCTCGATGGAAAATCTTTGAACCCGTTACTCTAGCATCAGATGTTGTTAATAAAGTAAACATCAAAGTATCTGTAAATGGTGGCGGATTTATGAGTCAAGCAAATGCAGTACGAACTGCTATTGCCCGAGGGCTTGTTGAATTCACTGATGATCAGGATTTAAAACAAACATTTTTAGAGTATGACCGCAGTCTGCTTGTTAATGATCCGCGGAGAAGAGAAGCAAAAAAACCACTTGGCCGTGGAGCTCGAAAGAAACGGCAGAAATCATACAGGTGATGTTGTTTGATAATACCAGTTCGCTGTTTCACATGTGGAAAAGTCATCGCGCAAGACTATCAAGAGTTCAAAAGAAGATACGATATTTATACGCAGGCAGTGAAAACTGGAGAAAAACCAAAAGAAACTCCAAAAGAAATCCTTGATGACCTTGGTGTTGACCGATTCTGTTGCCGCCGTATGATCATCTCACATGTGGATTTACTCAAAGACGCATCACCA
>JAGXLH010000166.1 GCA_018334795.1 Thermoplasmatota archaeon | reverse complement strand
ATACGGGGGAAATAGCAAGTGAAGGGTGATCCCAATCCTTCCTCCTCTTGCTTTTCTGCCATTTTGAAATTATTTTTTTGAAAAAAATTCTGAAGCATGTAAGAATCCTTTTGCTCGTTCCACATAGAGATATTCATTGACTTTTTTCCAGAATCCTTTTGAATGATTTGGATAAATGAGATGAGTGAGTTCATGCATGATTAAATAATCTTGAACGTATGCGGGATAATCAGCAATGTCATCAGCAATTCGAATGCGTTTAGATGCGGGTGTACAACTTCCGTGTTTTGTGTTTTGATTAGTAACGAATTGAATTGAAAACGTTAGTTTTCCATCAAAATAGTGATCATTGATCACTTCAGCTCGCTTTTTAAGATCAGTTGTATTGTTGAGTTCGTGACGTCGTTGTTTCTTTTGTATGCGCTCTTTCATCTGATTGATCCATTTGGATTCTTCATTTTTTGTTAGTCCTGCGGGTAGATAGATTCGAAGTGCGTTATCCACAATTTTTGCTTGTACTGTTTTCCTTCGTCTTTTACTTCTAATGATTTCAACGTTGTCCCAACTCATCATATTGTATGAAATCAAAAAAGAAGATATAAATATTTAGATAAACTTCTCAAAATAAATGAATATATAAAGATATTAAAAAATATATCTTTTTAGAAATTTTTTAAAATACTTTAATAGATACATTAAATGATAGTTACTGATTAAAATCCACCTTGAAAATGAGTCAGTAAGCGAGTCGCTCCCTTTCTTTTTTCAAGGGTGATCACATGCTCGGTCATACTTTCAAAGGTTTCATCATGACTGATCACAAAAATCTGTGAAAAACCAGATAATTCTCGTAATTGTGCGACTAAATTATCCTTTTTTTCTCCATCAAGATTCATCGTTGGTTCATCAAGAAACACAATATCCATAGTACTTAACAATTTTAAAATCGCAAGACGCACAGATAACGCTGCACACATCTGTTCACCCCCACTTAGCTTATGAAATGCTCGTGTATTCCCACTTTCATACACCACGATTTCATAATCCTTTTTCCACGCAAGTTCTTCAGAAGGAACACCTCTTAGTTCTCGATAAATTCGATCTGCCTCCCGAGATATTTCCTCAACTAATATTTCAGTGACAAGTGGCCGTGTTTTCTGATATGTTTCCCGTAAGAATTGTGAAAACTCAATATCTTTATCTAGTGACTGTTGTTTTTTTGTTAATTTATCTAATTGTTTTTTTTGATGTTGCTTTTCTTTAATACGTGCATCCAATTCTTCTTTTTGTTTATTCCATTCATCAATTTGAGTATTATGACGAACAAGTTGTTGTTTTTGTTGATCAAGTACTGTTTTAACCTGGTTGAATTCATCTTCATCAAATTCTTTTTCTTTACTTTTTAATTTCTTGGAAAAAGAACTAATGTTCTGCGTTATCTTTTCAAGAGAAGATTCAACTGTGGATAATTGTTTCTTCCAAAAACTCATTTTTGAAGCAGTATCTTTATGTTGTAGGTATAATTCATAGGATTCTTTCAACTGTTTTTGTTTTTTATTTAGTGAATCAATCTGGTCTTGAACTGATTCAAAATCTTTAAGTTGTAATGAAATTTGTTTTTGATTTTTTTCAATTGCAGATAATTCTTTTTTTAATTGTTCTTCTTTTCCTTCTTTCTTTTTATGATCCTCATAGCGAACCTGTGCTTGTTGAAAGCGTTGTTTTGGATTATCTAATTGTTCTAATTCATTTTTTATTTCTTGTTTTTTTACTAAATCTTTTTTTAAGTTTGATACAGAATCTTCAAGTTCATCTTTATGCTTTTTTTGTTCATCAGCATCTTTTTGAATGCTATCCCGCATAGAAGTAAGATCTGAAAGCCTTTTTACTTCTTGTTCTGCTTCAACAGATTTTTTTAACTGCTGATTAACTCTGTGTAATTCCTGTTTACTTGTTTCTTGTTTTTCTTTCGCATTCTTGATTTCCTTTTGTTTTTGAGTAATGATTTCATTTTGATGAGATTCATCAAGTGGTCTATTACAGGTTGGACAAACTGACTCCTTTTCACTTTTTAAGAGTGAAATAGCATTCAACTGTTCTTCTTGCAAATGCTGCAATACTGATTGGTCTTGTAACAATTCATCTTTTTGCTGTTGCAACTGTTTTCTTTTCTTAGCAAGAATTTTTTTTTCAGAAATTTCTTTTATCTGATTTTTTACTGACTGAAATTTCTTGCGTAAACGTGAAATCTTTTCCGTTACCTGGTCTCTTCGCTGTTTAATTCGATTGATTTCTTTTTCTTTTTGTTTTAGATCCGATAGTTTTTCCTCTAAATCTTTTTGTTTTTCAACATGTGGCGTTAACTCATCCATTTTTTCTTTACTTTCTTTTGCAATCTTAATCTCTTTTTGAATATGTTTGAGTTGATCCTGAAATCGAGAATATTTCTTTTCAAGAGCCACAGATTTTTTCTTAAGTGCTTCATTTTCCTTAATTTCTTTTGAAAGACGATCTAATTTCTTACTATTGATAATATATGATTCATAAAATTCAGCATGATTACTCACAACTGATTTTGCTTGTTTTGCTTCTTCAAACTGCTTTTTTGTTTGATCTAATTGGTTGTTTAAATCCTTTTGTTTCTCCTGTTGAACTTCAAGATGATGAGTAATTTGCTCAATTTCTTTCTGAATTGATTCTAATGTTGTTTTTTTCTTCGTTGTCTTTTGAATCTTATCATCAATTTTTTTAACATTATCAATTGCTTTTTTGATTTGATCACATACGTTTTTCCCTTGTTTTTTTAACTCTGGTAATTCCTCAACAATACTTTCTAAGCGTGTGATCTGCTCATTGATACGTTCCTTTTTAGAAATTAAAACATCTATCACATGTTTCATATCCTTCCAAAGATCTCGATACACATCAACTTCAAGTAATGGATTAAATAACTGAGCACGAATCGAAGGTGTTTGTGCAAAATCATTTGTGAACTTGCCCTGAGGAACACCAAGACTAGATTTCCACAAGGTTTGAAGGTCCATCGAACGTGGAACACCTAATTCTTCTTTTAACCAGCTCAATACATCATTTTTACCTTGTAACTCAAGTTTTTTATTGTGAGTAACATCGAAAATGTCATACTTGGATTGATTAACACCTCTTTCAACACGATACACTTGATTATCATTGGATTCAAAGGTAACACTCACCCGACCTGTTTTTTTTCCTTCTCGAACAAAATCAGATTGGCTATACGGATGAAGAAAATCAAATAATGCAAAACCAATTGCTTCACAAAGCGTGCTCTTCCCTGATCCATTCT
>JAGXLH010000045.1 GCA_018334795.1 Thermoplasmatota archaeon | reverse complement strand
GGGATTAATGTGAAATTTGATGAGAATATGAATCGCACATTGGATGTATTTATTATTACAGCTGATGAAAGCGATGATGATTCTGAAGATGATGGGACCACTGATGACGATGAATCTGATGATACAGATAATGATACTGATGATGATAATGGATCAGATGATTCAAAAGAGGGTGATGATGATTCTGATGATGATAATGGATCAGATGATTCAAATGATGATGGTGGTGATGATTCTGATGATGACGATGGATCAGATGATTCAAATGATGATGACCCAACTGAGGATGATGAGACTGATACTTATTACCTATCAGTTAACAAATATGTTTGGAAACAAATCGAGGAGGCATGGACCAAGGATGAATATACTTCAATTGGAGAACAAGTTCAATTTAAGATAACCGTGACTTACAATGGATCTAATCTTTCACAAATTCAAATCGTTGATAAATTACCAGTTGGCTTATTCTATGAAGGAAATGCAACAGTAAATGGTACCAATATTGAACCATATGTCAATGAGATAGATCATACATTGCAATGGAATATTTCAGCAGTTTCCAACAAAAATACTACAATTACTATTGAATACAATACAAGCGTGGTTCGTAGAAGTACACTTCAAAATCATGTTAGGGTCGATATGATAAAAAATGACACAACTACTACTGTAACTCAACAGGATGAAGCCACAGTTTACATATTTGGAGACTTAAACGTTACTAAAAAAGTTCGAAATATGAATGAAACAACCTGGAATGAAACAATCACTGCTCCTTTAAACGGAACAGTTAGATTCAATATCACTATTGATTATAACGGAACATACTCAGTAAAAAATATTAACATTTTTGATCAATTACCTGAAGGAATTGATTATTTGGGAAATGCGACTTTAGATACAGAAGATATCACTCTGAATACTACTGATAACAACCGAACGCTCCGATACAATCATTCTTTGTTATACCCAAATGAAAAAATCAATCTTGAATTCGATGCTAATATTTCTAAAAACGCAACCATTGAAAACATAGTACAAGTTTGGGCTAATGAAACCATTGGAAAACAATTTAAATTAAATGCTTCTTCAAGAGTAATTGGACAAGCACCACAATTGTTCACTTGTAAAAAAACAGTAAGTCTCAATCACTCAGAATGGACAGATTCCATTAACGCATTTGTAGGAGACACTGCAACATTTAACATTACTATTAACAATCTTGGAATGAATGTAGTCACAAATCTTGCTATCTTAGACACCCTTCCAGATGAATTATCATATGAGATGGGTAGCTCTATAATTTATTTTGAAAATGAAACGTATTATCCAACCCCATATATTAATGAATCAACAGGACAATATCTTTGGCAAAATCTCAACGAACAAATAGAAGATTATTTTGATCCAAACGATACATTATTCTTACATTATAATGTAACCATTCTAGAAGAGGGAAGACATCTAAATCAAGTAAAAGTAAGCTCCAGTCTCTGTGGAACCTGTGATCCATTAACTGGATACGATTCAGCAACCATTAACGCTACCACTGAATTTAAAGTCGATATTAACATTCCAGAACCGGTATATGTTGGAGAAGAAGTATGGATTACTGCTCAAGTATCGGGCGGTGAACAACCCTATAATTACACATGGGATATAGATGATGATGGAGTATTTGATGATGAAGATTCTTCTTCTTTTAAAACCATGTGGAATTCATCTGGTAATTATTCTGTTAGTGTTAAAGTAATAGATAATTTAAGTGAAGTTAGAACGGATACTGTGATTGTGAATGTAACTGTGGGACCATTAACTGTTGATGCTGGAGGACCATACCATGCTGAACCAGGAGAGATCATAAACTTTAATGGTGCTGCTTCTGGTGGACTTGGTAATTATACTTGGCTGTGGGATCTTGATGATGGAAATGTATCACTTATTCAGAATCCAGCGCATTCATACAGCACGTTTGGTGTCTATTATGTGACCCTTAATGTTACTGATGCACGAAATGTTTCTGCGATCGATACTGCTATCGTTACCATTGAAGAACCAGACGATACTGCTCCTGCAATTACTTTTGAATCACCTATTGATGCGATATACGTGAGAAATAAACCTGTATTTCCATTCTTTAAGCCACTTGTAATTGGATCAATCGAAATTAATGTTACTGCAGAAGATGAAGAATCAACTGTTGAATCAATTAGCATCTATATTAATAGTAAATTGGTTAAATCGATTACTGGTGATTCTGGTAATTACACCTGGGATGAAACCGTATTTGGACGTCAAACGTTAACTGTAAAGGCAGTTAATTCAGAAGGAATTGAAGGAACCGAAGAAAAAATAGTATGGAAATTTTTCTAAGAAAAAATTCCTTCATTTTTTTAATTTTTCGCCGATAAGTTGTACGATAATCTTTCTATCTCTTGGCCGCGTGTCAAAATCAATAAAAATAATTTGTTGCCAGGTTCCATGAATGAGTTTTCCTTGATGAAATGGGAGGGTAACACTTGGTCCCATTAGACTAGCTTTTACATGTGACCGGCCATTATCATCATGCCAGGTTTCATGATGGGCATACTCTTTGTTTTTTGGAGCTATTTCATTCATTGCTTGGGGAAAATCTTTTTGTAAACCTGGTTCAAATTCAATGGTTGTTAGTGATCCTGTTGATCCTGGAACGAATACACAAGCGATTCCTTCTTTTAATGTCGAACTTGAAATAACTTGTTGTATATCATTTGTGATATCTTTCATATCATTTTCTCCTTTTGTAGAAAACTGTAGTTCTTCATAATAACTTGCCATATTATCAAAACCTCAATTTAATTCCATCATATTTGATATTATATTATATTTGCTAAAGTAATTGTTTTTTTCCACTCGCGTCTCGATTGAATACTCCAAAGTCAGGAATATCTTTTAACATTGATTTTGAAAAAACGGGTCCTTCAACACAAACACGAATACCTTTTCCAACAACACATTGTCCGCATAATCCAACACCGCATTTCATATATCTTTCAAGAGATGCCTCAAATATGATATTACTTTTCAAGCATATTTGATATAATTTTTTCATCATAAGTTCCGGTCCACACGTATATACTGCATCAAACGAGTTAGTTAGCAATAATTCATTAGCTTTTTCTGTTGCAAATCCTTTGAAACCTATACTTCCATCATCAGTTGAAAGATGCATCGTTGCCTTTGTTTGTTTTAAACGATTAATAAAGAAAAGATCCTTTTTTGTTTTCGCTCCTAGAATAACATCAACAACCTTGTTTTTTTTAATTGCTTGTTCAACCGCAGGAGCAATCATTGCAATACCGGTCCCACCGGCAACAAAAAGAATTTTTTCCCCCTTCAAACTAAACCCATTCCCGTATGGACCACGAATACCAATGATATCATTTTTTGTCTTTTGAAATAATGCTTTTGTAGCTTTTCCAACTGTTCGAAAAGTAATTCCTTTCTTCTTCTGTTGAATAACTGAAACACTCATTGGGATCTCATCGATACCTGGAATCCAAATCATATAAAACTGACCTGGTTCAATTGGTTCAGCATGATTAAACATAATTGTTTTAACACATTCATTTTCAATCGTATCCTTTATGATTTTTGAAGTAATGATTTTATCCATCATTAATGGGCCACTCCTATTAAATCAGAAATGGATTGGACATTATGACTCTCCATCCATTTTGTTATTTCTTTACAAATCCGGTCAAATACCATAATTCCTCGGGTATAAACCGCAGTTCCAATTTGAACACTGGATGCTCCTGCCAATATATATTCAATCGCATCTAAACCCGTTTCAACACCACCAACACCGATAATAGGAATAGAAAGATGATCGTATAAGTCATATACCGCTTTTACTCCAATTGGTTTAATAGCTTTTCCACTATACCCACCGGTTTTATTCCCTAAAATCGGTTTTTTAACCTCTAAATTAATACTCATTGCTTTTAACGTGTTAATGGCAACAATTGCATTTGCTCCAGCTTCTTCAGCCGCGGTTGCAATAGATGCAATATCATTAACTTGAGCGGATAATTTAACATACACCGGTACAGAAACAGCATTAACAACTGATGATGTTATTTCAGAAACAAATTTAGGATTCTGCCCAATCTCTAGTCCGTATCCTTCAGCATGTGGACAACTAAAATTTAATTCCAATGCATTTACATACGCATTCATTTTAAAAGCAACTTCAGTGAATTCTTCTGCATTTGACCCAAAAACACTACCAATAATGATTCCATTTTGTTTTTTTAACTCTTTCAATTCAGTGATATATTCATCAATACCTGGATTAGGTAAACCCATTGCATTTAAGATGCCGCAGTCTAATTCAACGAATGTTGGATTAGGATGTCCTTTTCTTTGCACTTGTCCAATGGATTTGGTTACAACTGCTCCTGCTCCAGATTCTAACACTCTCAACATGCTTCCCGCATCTTCATCCATTATTCCTGATGCCAACATGGTTGGATTTGGTAAGGACAGTGAATTTATTTGTGTTGAAATGTCAACCAGTTAAATCACCTGATGCATGATAACATTCAATCTTATTTAAATCCATTTTATTTTTTCTTTGGTTTTTTCCGTAAATACTTTTAAAAGAAGAAAGTTACAAGGTGCATAATGCAATATTATCTGATCACTAAATGGTTCGGAAGTTTCCTTTTAGATTCTCAAAAAAACATTGTTGAACAATTCCTATTTTCAAAAGATGAACAAAAATTAATGAATAAAATTGAAATCATTCGAGATCACCGCGTTTTAAATGAAGAAAAAAAACTAGCTGATAAACATAATCCCATTGTTATTGAAAAAAGATTGCAATCCCTGGGTTCTTTTCAGATTAATAACTCATTTTTTTCTACCATTCAGATTAACTCTGAATCTTTTGGTTTTTCAAAAGAATTACTCCATTCTATTTTACTTAAGATTTCTAAAGAACAAGTTGATTCTTCGTTGTCTTCACCTGATTATCAAGTTATTCAACAAGTTAATGCGTTAGATGAACTGCAGCATATCGCAAACGTATTATCTGAAAGACTTGCCGCTTGGAACATGTACATTTCTGATGAAGATAATCAAAAACCAATTGTGACCGTGTTGCAACAAGTTGAAAAAAATCAAGAACTGTTAAAACAACAAATTGAAACTGATGTAAAAAATCTTGCTCCAAATATGACCGAACTTATTGGACCAATGATTGCTGCTAGACTGCTTTCACATGCAGGATCACTTAAAAAATTAGCAATGCTTCCTGCGTCTTCAATTCAATTACTCGGTGCTGAAAAAGCATTATTTCGTTTTAAAAAACAAGGTGGTCGACCTCCTAAACATGGCGTTATCTTCCAGCATCCAAGTATTGGTAAAGCACCGTTTCGATTACGAGGTAAACATGCACGATTACTCTCAGCAAAGCTTTGTATTGCTGCCAAAGCAGATATGTTTACTAAACGATTCATCGCTTCAGATTTAAAAAAAGAGTTAGAAGAAAACCTGAAAAATAAGTGATAACCCTTTATTTTCAACTTGTGAGTCTATGACAAAATAATTTTTGAAAAACATTGAGAAGACATATAACTATAAGTACTGGGATTATTATTTTAGCCTCATCATTAAGTTATGGATGGCTGAGATATCATGAGTGATCTTCGAACTGTGTTACGGGATATGGGTGCTATTTACATCATGATTGGTATTATTTCATTAATTACCGTGCTGGTTCCTATTTTTTTTGGTGAACTTCCCGGTACTTCCATTGATGGTCTCACGCCTATTCTGATTACCTCAGCTGTGTTTTTCTTATTTGGTGTTCCATTTTATTTATTGTTTAAAAATGCTGATCCAGCTAATTTTAAAAGTGCAATGGTAACCGCTGCTTTAGGATGGTTGACCATTTCAGTGGTTGGTAGTCTCCCTTTTCTACTGATGCCATTTAATGTAAATACGTTTGCTACCATGGATTCTCTTTCTGCTTTTTTTGAATCCATGTCAGGATGGACTGGAACTGGTTTGACCATGGTGGATAATGAAGCCTTGCTGCCGTATACGCTACAATTCTGGAGAACCTTTATTCAATGGATTGGAGGAGTAGGTGTTATTGTATTAACGCTAAGTATTCTCGCTCGTCCAGGTACGGGTTCTTACGTGTTGTATAAAGGTGAAGCACGTGATCAAAAAACGCATCCTTCAGTTGTTTCCACGGTGAGAACCATTTGGTGGATTTTTTTATTATATACGGTTATTGGTATCCTTGCGTTAACTGCAGTTGGTTTTTTTGTACAAAGTAATGGAATGGACCCATGGCAAGCATTGAATCATGCAATGACCGGACTTGCTACTGGTGGTTTTTCAGTTACTGATGATAGTATTGCTTCTTTTGATGCAATCAGTCAGTTTGTGGTTATAATTTTAATGGTTCTTGGTAGTATTGCATTTGCTGCTCATTATGATTTATTGAATGGTCGATTAAAACGTTTTTTTCGGGATCCTCAATTAAAAAGTATGTTACTTTTTTTTATTGTCGGTATTTCCGTTCTTTCGCTGTTGAACATGAGTGGAATTCTTTCTTTCCCTCATTTTGCTGATGCATTTGGCCCTGCTGCATTTCAGTTTATATCTGCATTAACTTGTACTGGTTTTGCTTCTGTTGAATCACTGGCTGTTTGGTCTGAATCCTCTTTGTTATTGTTGTCATTTGCGATGGTGATTGGTGGAGCAGCTGGTTCAACTGCCGGAGGAATAAAATTATTTCGAGCGATTCTTTTGTATAAAGGTGTTGGATGGCGAATAAAACAAGCAATTTCAACTCCACGAAGAGTGTTTGTTCATAAACTTGGAGAGAAACCATTATCAAAAGAAAACGCGATGGATTTGATTAATGAAGCTGCGATTATATCCTTCATTTGGATAATACTTCTTTCTGCTTCAGTAATGATTCTTTCATCCATTTACTCAGATTATTCACTGGGTAAAGTAATTTTTGAAGTATGTTCAGCACAAGGAAACGTTGGATTAACCTCGGGGATTACATCAATATCCATGAATACGACCGCAAAATCTATGTTGATTGTAAACATGTGGATTGGTCGATTAGAAATCATTCCAGTAATTGTATTAATCCGATCGTTTTTTGGAATTCGAAGAAATGTGATATAAAAAAAATTTTTTGATTATTGTGTTTCTTCTTTAATAAGCATGAATTGATCATCTTGATATTTTTTAATATAGTGTTCAAGTTGTCTGATTGCAGTGAGTAATTTATAGATTTCCTCATCTTCTGGATCTGAGGGAACACTTGATTGCGGATGTTCTTCTTTTTTCTTATGAAACTCCGTTTCTTTGTATTCTTTATCAAGAATATTTCGAGCATCTTTAAGGATTTTAATTTTATCCGTAAGTTCTTGAAGTTCTGGCATACTCCATAATTCCTCCATCTCAAAGAGATACATGTTAATAGTAATTGGTATTCAAATAGTTTTGTTATTTTTTTCATTCAATATGTAAGATTAATTTTTTGTCTTTTTCGTTTGATTTATTCCACTGTTTGATAACGCAAGGAATACACATTTAAGCCGTGGAGCGAATACACCTTAGGTGGCATCGATGAGCGTATCTAATGAAATGCAAACATTATCTGAACACATCATAAATTGCAAACGTTGTGAATTATATAAAACACGGAAAAATCCCGTTGTTGGAGAAGGATCAGACAATGCAGATCTTCTTTTTATCGGTGAAGCACCAGGATCTAATGAAGATAAACAAGGTCGTCCTTTTGTAGGAAGAGCAGGAAGAATACTTGAAGAGTTAATTGATTCAATTGGCTTAAATCGATCTGATATTTACATTGCAAACATTTTGAAATGTCGACCACCAAATAATAGAAATCCCACAAAAAATGAAATTCAAACATGCGCTCCATATTTAGAAAAACAAATAGATCTTATCAATCCTTCAGTGATTCTTCCCATGGGATCATTTGCTACTGAATTTATTTTCGAGAAATTTAATTTACCGTTTACAAAAATCAGTAAACTCCATGGAAAATTATTTTCTAAACAAACATTGTATCATCAAATCCGAATTCTCCCATTATATCATCCAGCTGTAGCAACCTATAATCCCAATAAAAAATCAGTTTTACTAGAAGATATTAAACAAGTAAAACCTTTTATCCTTTCTAAAAAAACCGTGTGAAAAAAATTTACTGAAATCATTTTAAATAATTTTTAGGTGGGTGAATTAATGCAGCTTTCCCGAATGAAAAACATACGACACGCTCCAATCATTCAATTTCTTTCCCAGGTAACTATGCCTGAAGATGTTATTTCCTTTGGACAAGGAATCCCTTTTTTTGAGCCTCCCTTTGAAGCAGTAAATGCTGCAAAAAAGATTTGTTCAAAGCCTCAAGGATATCAATATTCAACAGATCAAGGATTCAGAGACCTTAGAAAAATTATAGCTGAAAAAATAAAAAAAGAACAAAAAGTTACTATAAATCCGGATACACAAGTAATGGTAACTGCTGGAGCAAATCAAGCTTTTATGAACATCTTACTTGCAATTAGTCAACCTGCTGACGAAATTATCTTTTTCACTCCAACCTATTTTAATTACGTAATGGCAGCTAAAATGATTGGTTGTAAACCAATCTTTGTATCTACCGACTCATCATTTCAACCGGATTTTTCTGATTTAAAAAATAAGATAACACCTAATACCAAAGCCATTGTTACTATTTCACCGAATAATCCAACTGGAGCAGTTTACACTCCGGATTCATTGAAAAAAATTAACAAATTATGTGCCACCCATTCACTTTTTCATATATCTGATGAAGTGTATGAATATTTCATTTATGATGATACGCCTCATATATCTCCCTTACAATTTGATTCTTCATTATCTCATACGATTTCACTTTTTTCATTGTCAAAAGCATTTTCACTTTCTGGATATAGAATAGGATACATGATTTTCCCAGAAGACCTTTTATTAGACGTATTGAAAGTCCAAGATACAAATGGAATAGCAGCACCAAGTCCGTCACAAGCTGCTGCCTTACATGCAATTCCTCTTGGTGATTCCTATTGCAAAAAATTTTTTCCTATCTTAAAACGTAATCGAAACCATGTTCAAAATATATTTTCATCGCTTTCAATGATACATAGTACTTGGACAAAAGGAGCATATTATTTCTTTGTGAATATCGACTCTCCACAATCTTCATGGAATTTAGCTAAACGATTAATTGAAAAATATCGGGTTATTGTTTTACCTGGACAAATGTTTGATGTTGAGTATCCTTCGTTTCGGTTATCTTATGGGAATCTTTCAGAAAATGTTCTTCAAAAAGGCCTAAATCGTTTGGTTGAAGGATTGAAAGAAATTTGTTAAAATTAAAGATTGTTGTTAATGACCGTTCTTAGTTCTTCTTTAGAACAATCTTCAAAAAGGATTTGATTAGACTCTTGTATTGGAGAACTTAAAGAAGCAGTTGATTTACACGCAAAAAATTCCTTGACTTGCTTTGATGAAGGATTTGAAATTAAAAATAAATCAATTTGTTTTTCATTGATTTGTTGTTGAAGTGCACTCCTATTTGTTTTTGCGGTTAGAATTGTAATATTTTCATCCTTAATTGTTTCTTGAATGCGTTGGCTAAATTTTTCATCATGGTCAATAATCATAACTGTTTTCATACGACTTCATTTGTAAAAGAATACGTTATCGTTTATAACTATTCGTGTTTTCATCTTTGAATTCTTTTTAATAAAAAAATAAAGGGAGGTAAAAGGGGCTGGATAAGCAAGAAGAGGTGACAGGGAAAAAGTATCCGGCCCCAGGAGTTTAGTATATACTTGTTTTGTTTTTTTTGTATAAAAAAGTTTATTGGCAAATCATCATAATGACAAATTTTCATTTTCATCTTTTAAGTAGATGTGGTATTAAATACATCAGTAATTGCATACTTATGTGCATAAAAACGTTATATATTGGAATTTTACTTTATATCTTAAACATAGTATATGGGATGGTAAAAACTATGGAGGAATTAATGAAAAAAATTGGAAGCTGGTTATTTCTAGTAGGAATTCTACTATCGGTTATCGTAGGAATTGTTTTTGCTGCAAATGGAACCTGGTCAGCAAATTATTCTCCGACTGTGAGTACGTTATTAGCCGTGTTAGGATTTGTTGTTGGAATACTCTCATTTTTCGCACTTGGTAACATCACACGAGATCGGGTCCCAACGTTTTTGATCGCTGCATTAATGCTTGTTGGAATCGGTGCGGCATTAAATACGAATTTCTTTGCAGAAATTGAATACATTGGTGCCTACTTTACTAATATTGCAGCTATGCTTGCTGTTTTTGTTGCTCCAGCAGCTGGAATTTTAGCTATTAGAGCAATATGGGATGCGGGAAAAACTGAAGAAATTGAAAAAGTCATGCCTAAAATGCCTAAGTAAGGTAAAGGTAGAAAAAATAGTTTGAAGGAATTTATTTCCTTCTTTTCTTTTTTATATTAAGTGTTTATATTTTTCAATACCCATTTATAAACATTAATCATGGTCATGGTGAATAAACCGCCGACAAATCCCATCAGGATATAATATATCATACTCATGTTGTTGTATTGTCCCCTTTTTTGTTATTCAATAAGTGGATAATCTATTTAGTTTTGGATTGTTTAATACAAAAACAAAATCCTACATTATTAATTTAATTTCATTTATATATAAATGCTTCGCTGAAAAAAGACAATAAGGAAGGTAGTTCTGCGTCAAAAAGTATATTAAAAGCTTTTTTCATTCGGAATATTGGTGATGTGGATGCAAAAAACATTATTTGATTTCATTGAAGATGATGTAGATGTCTTAAAAGCGAAACAGGAATAAGTCTACCCTGTTTTTTTTCATCTAGATCTTTCTTTCTAATCAAAACAATTTTTCCCTTTATGAAGTATTAATTTTATTATCTTTAATTTTTTTTAAAAAGACGATATTTTTAGATAAAAGATTAAAGAGAAGGATGTTTATTTTTCCAAAGTTTATTAATGGAAAAAGATAGAAGTACAATAAAAAGTAAAAAACAAATTATTGCTGCATAAAGCCAAACATCTGAAGGAAAAAACCCTGTTGCTTCTTGAGTGGTACGAGTAACAGTTTCAGCGCCATTAGGAGGAGGTGTATTTAACACATCAAATCCTTGATCTGCTTGTTCAGTGTTTTGAGTAAACCGCGTTGAAATATAAAGATACATCTGGGTAAAACCTGCGATAAGTGAAATAAATGCAGCAGTGAACACCACAACAATTTTTGTATTTTCAGGATGAAGAAGACTTTCTCCTTTCCATGATAATTTATAATATACCCATTTATGACCTTCTCGTTGTATTCTTTTTATGAGGCCTGCTTCAGTTAATTTTGCAAGATGTTCATGAAGGGTGGCTTTGTTCAAATCGGTTTCTTTGCTCAGTTCAGTAAGACTCATTTTTCTTCCATCTAATGTCCGAATAATTTTAAGTCTGGTATCTGAAGCAAGTGCTTTGAAAGCATTTTTGTTCAACGTAACCTTTGCCATAGCGTTCGACCAGTAATTATTTTTGATTCTTTAATAAGTCTTTGTTTTTTTATGGATATATTAGTGTTTTTTTCGTAATCTATAAATGGTGATTATCTATTTCAAAATGATTGTATGGAGACTAAAGAATTAGTTGATCAATTGAAATCGTGTGGAGCTATTCAATATGGTCATTTCGTACTTACTTCAGGAGCAGTTAGTGATTATTATGTTGACATCAAAAAAGCTAGTACTAATCCTGAAGTATTAACTACCATTGCAACCCAGATGAAACCAATTGCATTAGATAAGTATGATCTTATTGCAGGAATGGAACTAGGAGCTGTGCCGTTAATCGTTGCATTATCATTACAAACAAGTATTCCTTTTGTTATTGTTCGAAAACAAAAACGGGAGCATGGAACTGGAAAACAAATCGAGGGTGAATCAGTTAAAGATAAGAAAGTTCTTATCGTTGAAGATGTAACTACTAGTGGAGGATCTGTTGTTAATACTATTCAAATCCTTAAACAAAATCATGCGGAACTGGATAAGGTTATTACCGTCGTTGATCGAGAAAGTGGAGCTCGAGAAAAAATCGAAAATCTTGACTTGCAGTTTCACCCGTTAGTCACTGTGAAAGATATTCTTAAAAAATAATTGAGGAAAAAAATAAGAATTTTAGAAAATATTTGGTGGAGGCTATATTGTCAATGAAAAAAGTATTAGTTGTCGGTGGGGGCGCTAGAGAACATGCATTGTGTGATGCAGTGTATCGATCTCAGGATGCTTCCTTGTTTAGTGTCATGAAAAATGTTAATCCTGGCATTAAACACGTAGCAGAGGATTATAAACAAATAAAAGAAACTGATGTTGAACAGGTAGTAAATTATGCTAAACA
>JAGXLH010000044.1 GCA_018334795.1 Thermoplasmatota archaeon | reverse complement strand
TTCATCAACAGAACTTCGAATTAGATGAAGACTACGTTTGAACGATTCACTATACCGACCCCATCTCGAAGCAAATTTACTAATGGCATCATTAACACCATAATGCACACGAATATTAATGTCCCAAATGAGTTTTCGTAAATCCCATATCAATGAATTAGAGGATTCCTTTGCAGTAAATGAAAGACTTTGTTCTAAATTCGGAGTTAATTTAAGTGACATCACTAAATAACTTAACACTTCAGGGATATCACCAAGAGAATGAATCTGAGCATAAGTTACCAATGTTTTAGGATAAGAAACAACTAATTGCATGAGAAGAAACGGAATTAGAATAGTTGCAAGAACCATGAAGACAATGGTAACAACATCAAAGGGAACCCCTAAAAAATAATATAATAATAAAATACCAAGATCAATACTAAATAAAACCAAAAAAGAAGATAAAAACACAGTGTAAGCTAATGCAAGCACTGCTTCTTTTGAAACATGTAACCCAGTGAAATGAACGGCTTCATCATAATCTTCATCCCAAAAAGAAAGTAATCGATTTTTTGTTCGTTCTGAATGAGGGATGAGAAACGAACAATGCTTCTTACTAAAAGATGCAAGTTGTTGAAACCATCTAATTTGAGGTAACATCAGCGTTTTCTCCTGTTCACATATTCAGAAAACCATTGTTTCCATTCACACCAAATATGATCATAATCAATTCTTTGCTGATGTTTATGTTCTTCAATAAGCATCCAAAACCGATTATTAGCTGCTTTCATCGTTTCTGCTTCTAAAAACCGAGCATCCGTATTCGTTCCAGCAGTAGTGATTTGTTTTTTTATCCTTGACCGTAGTTGAATGTTTTGCAATGCTTGTTCTACACTAATACCCCAACGTTTCGCAATTTGTTGGATGACTGTGGATTGACCAATGGTAATCCGGGGAAGCTGAACTAAATTATCCTTAGCTGCATCATACGTAAGTAGTGTTTGAAAAACATCATCACCATTCATTTCTTTTGACCATGCTTGTTTCACGGTTTCACTGATCTCAGTAACCCTGCGTATTCTTCCAGTTCCACCCTGTTTACGAATGGGAGCTGCAACAACGACGGCATCAACTGCTTTAAATGAGGTTGCAGGAACTCCGATATCATACACGATTCGTTCAAAAACATCTACAGGAGTTGATCCATGTATGGTTCCCATAATCAAGTTTCCTGCAGCACCAACACGCATCGCTTCAAACAATACTTTTGCTTCAACACCTCGTACTTCACCAATCACAAGCACTGATTCACCTAAACGCAGCGCAGTTCGTAATGCAGTAGTAGGATTTATTTCAGTTGAATCAGCTGACGCTGATATGGATTTAGTCAATAATGATTGCAGTTTATATCCTAACTGTTGTAATTGAGAAATAGGGATTTCACTTGTATCCTCAATGGTGAGAATACGATATCGTTGCGGGATTTCTAATAGTAAACTAGAAAGAAGTGAGGTTTTTCCAGCACCTCGTGATCCTGCGATAAGAAGAGATGCTTGTCCATCCACTAGAAAACTTAACACTCCAGCGGATTCAGCAGTAAGCATGTTATTAGCAATAAAATGAGCAAGTGTCCAAGGTTTCTTCCGATGCCTGCGAAACGCAAAAGCTGTTCCTTTTGGTGTTAACGGCTGACCGATAGCTGCAATTCGAGTATGATATTTGGAAAGATCCATATCTAAAATAGGTGTTGCTTCTGAAAACGGTCGTCCGCTTAACGTTCGAAACCGGGAGGATAAGGCATCGATGTCTTTATTGGATAAGAAAAGATTCGAGGTGTACTCTTCACCATTTACCACCACATGTAAGGGATTATTTTGTACTGGTGCATTCACATACACATCTTGAATATGTGTATCATCTAGGACATCTTCAATGATGCCTAGGCCTGCAGTATATTGAGCGAACATATCAGCTAGTTCACTAATTTTTTTACTCGTAATTTCTTCTCCTTTGTTTTTCACGGTTTCAATGATTACTTGTTTAGCGAATCGTTTGAAATAGTTCCGCGTGTTTTCTGAGTCAATGAATGATGCGTTTTCTGGCTGGTGTTGAGCAAGTTTTTTTCGAACAGTTTCAAGAAGACGGATGTCTTGTTTACTGAGTTGATATTCAGCCGGAAGTAAAAAATACAGTTTTTCAGGTGATTCTTTCCGAGAGTAAAGCGTTACTGTTGCTTGATTTTCAACCGTTGATTCAATAGTATATGTGGTTTCAAAGATTGCATCTGGTGGTGGTTGTAATTGGATGGATGAATCAATGAATCCTGGACGGACATAGGGACGGAGGTATTCATGAAAAAACGTTGATGCAGAAATTGTTTCAGGGAGTAATTGAAGTAATGGAGTTTTCAATTGTATTTGTTTTCGTGTTTGATTTGATAACAGTGATGGATGAGTTCTAAGATACTGGAATTTAAAGAAAACATCACGTTTTTGAAAGATATCCTTGTTTTTTTGTAGTTGATGACTAAGTTTGATTTCTTCTTGAAAACACGCTAGTTCCTTTAAATAATCAAGTGATGTATCCTGATAAACTTTGATAAAGAGTTGATGTAACATAAGATGGGTGATGTTTGGATTTTCTTGTAAAAGAGATAATAATTGAGATCTACACGTTTTATCTGTTAATGATGCTTGACCATGCGAGCATTGATGACAGTGAACCGTGGTAACGGTGCTTTCTGCTTTTTTTTGTGTAGTAACTGGGCAGGACACGTCATTTCACCAACACCACTAATATGATGGTAAAATATATATTTTTGGAGATTATTATGTTTCTTGATCGGTGAGGAAAACTTATGGAAACAAATCATCAACAAAACACTTCAAAGACAACAACGGATTACATCCTAGGAAATTCACATCCACGACCAAATCATTCACTTCATCTCGGTCGATTTTATGCATTAGATGGATCTCTTGGCGCCACCATTTCACTTGATATCTCAAAACCTCATGTTACCCTTATCGCTGGAAAAAGAGGGTACGGAAAATCGTATACCATGGGTGTTTTTTTAGAAGAATTCAACCGACTTTCAAAAAATGTTAAATCCTTATACAGTTGCATTGTCATCGATACTCTTGGTATCTTTTGGACACTAAACTATCCAAATCACAAACAAAAAAAGTTACTTTCAACATGGCAAAGTTTTCCAGAACAAACCCCGATTTCAATGCTTCACACTAGTAAAACTGATCCAATGGTTTTCTCCCAATTAAAAAAACGTCATCGATTACAACTTCCTACATCACTGTTAACTGCGGAGCAATGGTGTCATCTATTTGAATTATCATCTAACCAACCAGAAGCAATTCTATTAACTAACGTTATCCTCTCCCTACAATCATCAGAAGATACGTATTCTTTAACAGATATCAAAAAAGCAGCATACAACATTCCCACTGCTAAAAAAGAAACCATTCAACACTTGCAAAATCTGTTATCACAAGCTGAATCCTGGCATCTGTTCAGCACTGATCAAAATTTATATTCATCACTCATTCATCCTGGTGAAATAACTATCGTTGATCTAAGTTTTTTAGAAAGCACTCATTTAAAACAAATTATCACTGGAATCATTGCTGAAATCCTGTTTTATGATCGGATCAACCAACGAAAATCAGAAGAATACCAACAGATCACAAATCAACAACAAACACCATCCTCTCCATATATCTTTTTAGCGATTGATGAAGCACATTTGTTTCTACCTGAAAAACAGAGTTCATATGTTAAAGAAGTTCTTTTACACAACTGGTTACGTCAAGGAAGGCAACCTGGATTATCAGTGATCATGGCAACACAACGACCAAGTTTCATGGACCAAGAAGTCCTTTCTCACAGCGATATCGTCCTTTGTCATCGACTCACCGCTGAAGAAGATATCCAATCCCTCACTAAGTTACGACCAACGTATATGAAAGGAGATATTCAGGAAACCATTAAACAAATTGGTACTGAAAAAGGAGTAGCGCTAATCATTGATGATGTAGTTGAAACAGCTCATGTCATTAAAATCCGTCCTCGAAAAAGCTGGCATGGAGGCGGTGAACCCATACCTTCCTTGGAAACAGTAATTTTGGAGAAAGATATATCATGAATCTGGTAAAACCATACCGATTTTTTAATGATCAGAATGCAGCAATGTGGATTCCTATTCGTTTACTGATCAGTATTACCATTATTTCTTTTTTTACTGGTTTAGTTGTCTTCGGTTCTCAAATTGCAACTGATACTATTCATCAAGATCAATTCACTAATCAACTTTTGGATTTCAAACAATCAATCGAATCACTGTATCATCATGGAGAATGCCGGAATCTTAACCAGCCAACTGATCAATCAGGATCAACTCGAATGTTTCAATTCATCGTTCCTCATACAATTTCATCAGTATATATTGGAAAAAAACCTGCTGAATCATCTGAATTCATGAGTAGTATCAGATATCAAACAAAAACTGAAACAACCATGATCTGGATTAACTCTGAAATCCAACTAATAACTGGAGTATACAAAGATGATCAATTCTATCCACATCAGAACCAAACTGGTTTGTCATTAACACCTGGTTCATATTCTATTACTGTAGAACTCGTTTGTAATGAAACGGATCAATTCATTTTGATATATCATTAACCATAATCATTTATTTTCATCATTATATTCTATGAACAAATCATACCACAATTTTATATAAACTAAAAACAATTTAAATAATTAAATAAAAATTGATTCAGCTGATAGATAGTAGACTACTCATTGACCAATAAGCGTAAATAACAGGATTATATACCAGGAAGGAGCATATATGCCAACATTTTCCATTGATCACAAGAATTATTTAAATGTCACTGAACAACCCTTATCCGGAAGCTCACTTTCAAACTGGTTTAAAGTTTTAGTTGAAAACCATTTTGATATCGATTTTCAATTCATCCCCCGAGCAATCTATGTCACTGCTATGATGACTGCACTTGCTCCATTTAGATATTATGAACATCATAAATTTCATAAAAAACTCAGTCAAGTCACCGTGAAAGAACCAATATTTATCATCGGTCATTTTCGAAGTGGAACCACTTTTTTACATTACCTGTTAGGACAGGATAAAAATCTTGGGTATGTTTCCACTTTTGAAACCATGACACCGGGAATGATTATTGCTAACGAAGAAATGTTTTGTAATCTTGTAAAAAACCATCTTCCAGCAAAACGACCCATGGATGATTTAGAAATGCATGCAACCCTTCCTTATGAAGAAGAATATGCGATAGCAAACATGAGCAAATACTCATTTTATCACGGCTGGTATTTCCCAAGAAGATGGAATCATTACTTTGACAACTATGTTCTTTTCAAAAACAATTCATCCAAAAAACTTACAGATTGGAAAAAAACATATGATTATTTCCTCAAAAAAATCACGTATAAAAACAATGGAAACCATGTATTACTCAAAAGCATTGTCAACACCGCTCGAATTAAACACCTCGTCGACATGTATCCTAATGCTCGTTTCATTCACATTCACAGAAATCCGTATCATGTCTACAAATCAACCTGGAAGCTCTATCAAAAAATTCTTCCCATTTTTTCCTTCCAACACATTGATACCAACACTCTTGATCACTATATTTTGGAAACCTATAAAAAACTCTTTAACAAATTTCTTTCAAATAAACACTTGATTCCAAAAGAAAACCTTATTGAATTTAGTTATGACGAATTCACAAAAAAACCAGTAAAAACTTTACAAAGAACCTATGAAAAGTTACGATTAACTGGATTCAATCAAGCTAAACCTGCTTTTGATGCATACGCAGAGAAACATAAAAATTACAAACCAGCTAAATACACATTCACCAAAAAAGAAAAACAAAAAATCTATAAACACTGGAAATTAATGTTTGATGCTTACCCGTATCCTCAATAAAACAAAAAAAAATCTAAAATACGGTTCCAATTAAAAAAGAAAAAATCCCTAAACCTGAAGCAATTCTTAACAAACTAACTGTTCTAGTGGTATGATTCACATCCTGTAATGTTTTTATCACCGCATATAATCCAAGAATATCAACAAGAATAATTGAAAATAAGTAACCCTCTCCTAATTGATTTAGAAGGTATGGGAATGGAGTGACCACTGCTCCTGCAATGATAAAAACCGATCCGATGATAGCTGCGTTTTTTTCACCAACATTCATTGGAAGCGTTTGCCGGATTCCTTTATCACCTGAGACATCCTCAACATCCTTTAAGATCTCTCTACCCGTAAACAAAAAAAAGGCGATGATAGAAAGAAAAACCGAAGCAAAAGGTTGATTTAATGCACTGCTTCCAAACGTAAATGACATTGCGGATAGAAAAGCAACAACAACATTACCAACTAATCCCATTTTTTTAAAAAAGCATTCATACAAAAAGATAAATACAAGCGTAAATAGCACAATACCAAAACAAACCCAGTTGATAAAAAAAGAAATAACCACTCCGATGGTAAATAAACCAAGTGAAAGAAACAATAACTCGTTTGGTTTCACCCGTTTTGAAGGAATACCTCTTTTTGGATGAACTATTGCATCTACCTCTCGGTCAAAATAATCATTTAATGGCATACTTCCTGCAGCAAGAAGAAAGAAACTAATCATTGCAAAAAGTAACGGAACTGATACATACGATGCACCAGCAACAAGACCACCGATATACACAACAGCAGGAACTAGTATAGAAGTGAATAGTCGTAATGACTCAATATAAGCACGAAGTTTGATAGATAGTACCGACATCATAGATAGCATCATACAATAGGTCAACTTTTTCGATTTTTCAATGGATACTGTACTACTCAGCACAGCGGGATACCATGCATCACCTGTTTATATAAAAAAATTCGGTTAAAAAAAGGAAATTAAAATAAAAAACAAATAGCTTCAATAACATTCTTTTATCATAAAGAAAAAAGATACTAATCGGATATGAGATAATAAAAATATAATAAAAATATTTAATTAACCTTTTTTACAAGACGGCTCCAACAATAATTGCTAAAATTCCAATAGCTGCAGCTGCACGAATTAATCCCACACTCCGCTCCGTATTTGCCAAATCCTTTAATGTTTCCTTTATGGCATATAAACAAATGAGATCAACAAGTGTAATAAAAATCAAATAATATATTTTAAGTTGACCTACAAGATATGGTAACGGTGAAAGGATAATGGCAAAACCAAGAAACACCGATCCAACAATAGCAGCATTCCGTTCACCAATTCTCATCGGGAGCGTATTTCTTAATAACACATCTCCTTTTACATCCTGAACATCTTTCAACGTTTCCCTACCGGTGAACATAAAAAAGACAATCAAAGATAAAATAACTGATGAAAATGGTTTTCCAACAGCTGCTCCACCAAACGTAAATGACATAGCTGATAAAAACGCTACTGCCACATTTCCAGCAAGCCCATAATTTTTTAAATATACTTCATACACATAAAGAAATCCAATGGAAAACAAAACGATTCCTAAACAAACCCAGTTGATAAATAATGAAATAATAACTGCAAGTCCAAAAAGAACAATTGAAAAATAAAGTTCTTCCTTAGCGGATAATCGTTTTGATGGAATCGGACGTAACGGATGAGATATTTTATCGATATCCCGATCGAAATAATCATTAAAAGCCATACTTCCCCCGCCAATAAGAAACACAACAGCAGTTGCTAAAAGAAGAGGGAACGACAAGTAAGAAGATCCTGCAACAATACCACCAATATAGGCCCCTGCAAGGCCAAGTATAGAAGTAACTGGTCTCATCGATTCGACAAATGCAATGCTTTTAATGGATAGTGGTTGATTCATAAAATAAACCCCCAGGAAATATGATGATACTGTTCACTACTTAATATGTAACACATTCATTATTTATATATTTTCATTTATTTTTCTCTGCAATTGACGATAGTATAATTGAAATATGTAATGATAAAAAGGGACTATTTGGGGTAATGTTTAAATAATAAATTTAGCCATATAATGAATTATAATCAGGGGGTTAGAAACAATTTTCCGATTTAGAAGAATCATTCAATTCGGCATGTTTTTTCTTTTTTTCACTGCCTTAGTTTTACCCTCGGTCATCCCCCAATTTAATTATTTTCAAATAAATGTACAAAGGGATTCAACCTGTTCATCCATTATAAAACAAAATTTATCAAAATTAGAACCGGGTGATATTGCATTCAAACATCCTGATATATTCCCGGATTTCTTCCCAACAATCATTGATCATTGCTTAATCTTTATCAAGTATGATAATAAAACAGGATTATATGTTTTCATAGAAGCTAGCATGGTTGATAGTAAAGTTCAATATAAATATGAAACCGAATCTGAATTGATTGGTCCTTTCTATGGTCCTTTTGCAAAAGTTCGACATGCAAATGAGACTCAAAAACAAAACGCTATTGATTTTGCTAAAAAACAACTTGGGAAATCCTTTCAGGGAGAATGGATTAATAAAAATTATAATCCTGAAGATACCAAAAATGATCCATATGCTAATGAATGGTATTGCAGTGAACTTCTTTGGGCTGCATATTACAATTGCAATCATCCATTTCCGGAAAAAAAGCCAGTAGATGGATATGTTTATGGTGAAGGTATCGATTTGGATAGAAATGGTTGGAAAAAAAATCTTTTAAATTATTCAATCGTAGCACCACGAGAAATATTATATAATCCTTTAAAAATACAATTATACTATCTAAGCAACTCGTCAAATATTCATTCTAAATTATATGGGAAAATAAATGTTTTAAACGGTGAACTAATACCTTTACTGTGGGCTCATCAATTTTATATGAATTATCGTCTTAACTATGCTAATGCATCATAATGATACTGTTACTAAAAATAAAAATTTGAAAGAATTTTTTTATTATTTATAAATTATGAGAATACGCGTTATTGATTTTTAGCTGCTGTGTTTATATTGTGTTTTGATTGATGACTTTGGTTAAGTTAATTGGCAGTTAAGTATAACAAAAAGTTGTGGATACAACTAGTCTTTAATAGGATAAGACAATAGAAAGAATCTATGGTTTTTCTTCCAATTAAAATGAGTCGTCTAATTCTTGTAAAAAAAAGTCAGATTTCCGTCATGGAACAATTTTAAAAGTTAAGAAATACAGACGTGAAAAAATTTATCTCAAGGATAAAATTGATATTGGATCAAGATATCAATTGTTTAAAGTAAAATTTGCATTTGGTTGGAAAAAACAAACAGCATAGAATCATATTTTTCTTCTAAATTTGCCCGAAGGGGCTTTTTTGTTTGATGCACCCCTATTTTCCGCTTTATTTCTCTTGGATTTACTATCATTTTTTTTAATCTTGATTCTTACTCTGTTGCAGGATATCGTAATATTTAAACATTCAAAAATATTCTTATCGGTTGATGGATGAAGTAGATATATTCAAGGCATTAGGTGATGCTACACGATTGACGATTCTTGAATGCGTGAGAAACGGTGAGAAATGTATTTGTGAGATTATTCCTGAAACCGGAAAATCACAGCCGACTGTCTCTCAGCACCTAAAGGTTCTTAAAATTGCTGGATTGGTCAATGAACGGAAAGATGGAGCGAAGATAATGATCAATGCTTCCCATCGGAAAATTTACGAGGTTATTGAGATAGTAAAAAATTTAAATCCATCAGAATGATATTGTAAAATAGCAATATTTAAATATTGCATATTACCTATAGTCTTTTATGAATGAGATTGATGTGTTCAAGGCCTTAGGCGATTCCACGAGGTTAAGGATACTTGAACTTATTAAGAACGGTGAGAGATGTATCTGTGAGATTATTCCTAAAACCGGAAAATCACAACCCACGGTTTCTCAGCATCTACGTATATTACGACAGGCAAATCTTGTAGAACAAAGAAAAGAAGGTACAAAAATCTGGATTCATGCCAAAGATAAACAAATCTATCAAATCATCAAAAAAATACAGGGGATGAAAAAATGACTCCTCTTGATATCCTTATCGCAGGATTCAACATGCTCACAGATTATCTTTCTGCTCATGTTCTAACTTGTCTTATCCCTGCGTTTTTCATTGCTGGCGCCATCGCTGTTTTTGTCTCAAAAAAAGGAGTAATGAAATATTTTGGATCACAAACAAAAAAATATTTATCTTACTCCGTAGCCTCAGTATCTGGTGCCATTCTTGCGGTTTGCAGTTGTACCGTTCTACCGTTGTTTACGGGTATTTACAAGCGTGGTGCCGGTATTGGACCTGCCTCGGCATTCTTATTCTCTGGTCCTGCTATCAATGTCTTAGCAATCGTTCTCACTGCTCAAGTTCTTGGATATGATATTGGTCTTGCCCGAGCAATATCAGCTGTTCTTATGGCTATCGTTATTGGTTTATCGATGGCGTTTATTTTTAGAAAAGAAGAATCCGAAAAAAAGAAAGAAAATAATGATATGTTTTCTGGTAAAGATGATGATAAAGAACGAAAACGTCCGCTGTGGGTATCCCTCTTGTTTTTTGTTTCCCTAGTATTAATTCTTGTGATTGGTGCTGCAAGCAGTAGTTATATCCCTTGGGTTCCAAAACTTTCTATTGTTTATCTGCTGACCTTGATTGTTTCAATAATTCTTATTTTTTATTACACTAGAGATGAAGTGAAACGCTGGGGACTAGAAACCTGGAATCTGACCAAAAAAATCTTTCCGATTTTACTCATCGGCGTCTTTATCGTTGGGATTATCGGTGGCGTTGCTGCATTCTTTCTTCCCGATGCAGATCCAGCGAATGCCGTTGGTGTCGCCGTTGCACCGTTCATCGGAGGAAATAACCTATTTTCCTGCTTCCTTGCATCAGTTATTGGGGCGATACTGTACATGCCTACATTGTTAGAAGTTGCAATAGTTGGCGATCTTTTTGGGTATAGTGCTGGTATCATGGGTGGTGGCCCAGCATTGGCATTGCTTCTTGCGGGTCCCTCATTAAGCCTTCCAAATATGGTAGTAATCACTCGGGTAATGGGCATGAAAAAAGCATTTGTTTATTTTACATTGGTGATAATTGTAGCTACGATTGTCGGTTTTGGATATGGAATGATAGCGGGATGATACAAACATGAAAATTTTAGAGAAAATCAAGACATGAGAAGAAAACAGATAGAAGATTTATACGAGGAGATAATGAAATGAAAATTGAGATATTAGGCACAGGATGTGCGAAATGTAAAAAAACTGAAAAAGTTGTAAGACAGGTTGTTGACGAACTTGGCAAAAACATAGAGATTGTAAAAGTAGAAGATTTGCAAGAGATAGTAAACCGTGGGGTGATGATGACACCTGCGGTAACTGTAGATGGTGAAGTGAAGATCGCAGGACACGTTCCCAGCCCGAATGAGATTAAAAAATTATTGGAATAAAGGTGAAAAAAATATGAGAATACTTGAAGAATGGTTCCCAGAGTTTGCTAAAGAATTGGATAAAATAGATGAGTTATACAAGGATAAACGGATGATTGATGAAAAGACCTATCAATTCATTTGTTTTGCAATGGCGATAAAAGGCAGATCTGCCCCTTGTGTACGTAAACATTTCAAAGGTGCCCTTGAATCTGGTGCAACATTGAAAGAGCTTGCATATATCATGGCATTGGTGGTTCGTGAGAGTGCAGGTAATGATGATTGCTGGGTGCATGATGTGCTTTCTGATTATAAGGAAATGATGCGGGATAATATCCAATGTTGTCCAAAATAATTAATAGGGGAAGTAACAATTGTGAATGTTGAAATTGGCGATGATAATGAAGAATAAAATAATTATTGTTTCGATGATACTAATTTTGATGATTCTCTTAATTGCAGGATGTGTGGAAAATGAGAATCCAAATACCAATGCTAATGATGTTGACACGGCAACATGGCTAGATGATTACACGCCGGTTCATGGTGTTGGTACTGGTTCGGATGATTTCTGGATAACGTATCCGGATAGTAATCCTCAAAGTGGTTCTGAAGTCGATCATTTGAATTGGATTGTTAATGATTTACAAAATGAACCAGTACTCTTTGTAGTTCATAAAACGGGTTGTGTTGGTTGTCATGATCAAGCAGAACGGGTGATAGATTTTGGGGAAGAATACGATGAATACGTAAAATTCTATGATCTTGATGCTGTTTCAGATGCAACCGCTGATATCATGCAAAAAGCAAATGAGGTATATATGTATGATCCAACGGGTTCACCAGGTTACATTGCTCTCACTGGTTTATACACGTATGTAAAAGATAATGGTGAGGTGAAAATTGGGTGGCATACGTGGGAGGCACCTAATGATATGAAAGTGAGCAATGCTGATCTTGAAACCTGGATTAAGGATGCCATTTATTACCATCAGATAAACAATGGTGACAAATAATGCAAAGTACAAAAATAATTTGGATTATTTTCTCAATTCTATTTTTAACTGGGTTATTTCCATCTCTTGCAATGGCTGATGGTATTTCTGCTCCTGATTTCACCGCGGTTGACGAGGACGGCGTTGAGTTTTCCCTGAGTGATTATACTGGTGAAGTGGTCATCATGCATATCAATGGCTTGGAGACACCATTGTGTATTGAATGTCTTGAAGAGATGACCGGTCAGTTAAGAGAACTTGAAAAACTTACGAATTCAACTGATATTAACATAGTAACGATTAATTTAAGGAAAAATCCGAATTCTGATAGTGGAAAGGTGATCGCAGAACGAGATTATGGTATTA
>JAGXLH010000165.1 GCA_018334795.1 Thermoplasmatota archaeon | reverse complement strand
CTTTTCCTTTTTCCATATTTAATGAGTAATTACCATTAGTTTGAACTGTTGGTTTTTTCTCAAAGAGGTAATAAAACAATGCAAAGAACATCACAAAGCCAAACACAAAAAGAATGATAAATGCGATAAGAACACCGATAATAAATCCTGCTGCTATGATTTCAACGATGATAGCAATGAATCCGAGCAAATGTAAAATGAGATAGATGACTGCAGCAAAGACTACTGCAGCAAGAGCTACCCCAGCAAAACCCTTTAACATTTATTTGTTACTCCTAATCATTGAGGAGGGCACCAACTACACCGCCGCTATTACCCGATGAATTTCCAGATCGAGGCATAAATGGTGAAAGTGCTGCAGCTAGATTTGCAATGTTCATTGATTGTAAAATGACTTTTCCTGGTCCTTTCAATGTGGTAAGAAATATTCCTTCTCCTCCTAGAAACATGGTTTTAATTCCTTTCACTCGTTCAATATCAAAATCAACGGAATCTTCCCATCCGACAACACTACCGGTATCAACTTTTAATATTTGATCAGGTTGTAAATCAAATTCTACAAAATCACCAGATGCATGAATAAAAACTGTTCCTTGCCCAGCAAGTTTTTCTAAAATGAATCCTTCTCCTCCGAAAAACATAGATCCAAGTTTTTTTTGAAAACCAACGCTCATTTCCACTCCATCTTCAGCGGCAATAAATGCATCTTTTTGCACCATCCACTGGTTTCCTGGTTGGATGTCTAATGCTTTGATGGTTCCTGGTACTGCTCCGCCGAATGAAACCATTCCTTCTCCGCCACTGGTTGTAAATTCAGTTAAAAACATTGTTTCTCCAGCAAATTTCCTTCCGATACCTTTGAGAAATCCGCCTCTCATTTTTGCTTCCATGTTCATGTTACCGCTCATGTAAATCATGGTTCCAGCTTCAGCATACACTTTTTCATCTGGGCTGAGCTGAAGGGTAACAAGTTGTAAATTATCTCCAGTTATCTTATGTTCCATAATGACACCTTCAGATTGTTTGTTTTTAGGTTATCATGTTTATCTATTTTAACTTATTTTTTCAAAACATTAATCACCTGCATTCTTATTTTCCTGCATTGTTTTTATGCAAAAAATAAAAGCCATCTGGGAACTCATGCGTCTTGAACATGGAATTATGCTTGCATTAGGCATTTTCATTGGTTCCATAATTTCATTACAAACAACCTCAGGACTTACCTTATCTGATTTTCCTGTTGATAAATTCATATTAACTTTTTTTGTAGCATTGTTTTTAGAAGCAAGTACCTTTGCTTTAAATGATTATTTTGATCTTCCAATAGATAAAGAAAACAAACGAAAGGACCGGCCACTTGCTCGAGAAGATATCGATCCAAAAGCAGCAGTAATCATTTTTTTTGTGTTTTTCCCACTTGGAATCATCTTTTCTTATTTTGTGAATTCAACGTGTTTTATTATCGCACTTATCACTGCACTATTTGCAATATTTTATGATGTGTTCTTGAAAAAAATCAAATTACTCAGTAATTTTTACATTGCGTATGTGATGGCTATCCCATTTGTGTTTGGAGCCGCTGCAGTGCAATCTTCTGAAACAGGTTTACAAACACTTGATCCAGCGGTAATTATCATTGCATTGATTGCGTTTCTTGCTGGATCCGGCAGAGAAATTATGAAAGATGTCATGGATTTTGCTGGAGACACAAAACAAGGAGTAAAATCCTTTCCAAAATATATTGGGATAACATGGTCCAAACGAATTGCATCATTATTTTATTTGACTGCAGTAGGATTAAGCATTCTTCCATTCATCCAACCTGTTTATACTATTTATTATTACAATTACGTGTATCTAGCAATTGTACTTCTTACCGATATATTACTGGTGTTTACCAGTGGTCAACTATTATTAAATCATACCATTGATATGGCAAAATATCGGAAAATTACGTTACTAGCGATTTTTTTGGGTTTGCTCTCATTTTTTTTAGGAGCATTTATAGGGTAGAAATCTGTTACAAGTTGGTGAATTTTCCATGATTCAAGGCGATTTCATTGGTATTCTCTTTGTTTACGGTTATGTCGCGCTTCTTCTAGGAGTAACTGAAAAAGTATTAGTGAAACACCCAGAAACTAGTAGAAAAGTGCTTCATATCATGGTAGGAAATATTGCTTTTTTACTTCCTATTTTTGTCTCTCGGGAAATGATGGCTTTTGTTGCAGCTGGTCCCTTTATCCTTCTTACATTTTTGATGAGTCCATATACACCGATTAAATCGATACGTGGAAAAACTTCTTCAGCTGGTCATGGTATGGGTCTCGTCTACTATGCGATAACCTGGACGGTGCTAGCGTATTTGTTTTTTGATTATATGATTGTGATTGCTATTGGGATTTTTGCTATGTCTTATGGTGATGGATTTGCTTCCTTAGTTGGTGTAAAATATGGGAGGCATAAGTATAATATTGCAGGTGATGAAAAAAGTTTTATTGGAACAATTGCCATGTTTTTTTCTACTTTTGTTGCAATGATTGTCGCTATCGTATACTATAATATTGTTCAAGGAACTGGGTTTCATTTCACGTTTATATCTGTAGGATTTTTAGCTTTATTTGCTGCGGCTGGAGCTATTGTTGAAGGATTCACACCTAAGGGACTTGATAATCTCACGGTTCCTTTTGTGATTGCAGCGATGTACTGGATGGTTTTTATTATCTAAATACGATTAGGTTTGTTGTATTATGCGATTGATCATTGTTGATGGCCTTGATGGTGTAGGAAAAGATACACACGGACGCCTTATTGCGGAATATTATAAGGATAGCGGTGAACAAGTTATTCTCCGGTCTCATCCTGCGGTTGATAATTATTTTGGTCGGAAAGCAAAAGAAGCATTACTTCACCCAGGAAAAACAAACAAGATCAAAGCATCAGTGTACTACATGCTTGATGTGCTGCGGTCCATTCGAAGATATTATCGGCCACAAAAAAAGGGTACTCTTATTATGGTTCGGTATCTGATTGGGACAGCATATCTTCCACGGAAATTGGTTCGGTTTGGCTATTCTTTTTTTGAACATTTTGTTCCACTCTCGCCTTATATGTTTTTTTTAGATGCACCAAGTGAAGAGATTTTGAATCGTATTAGAGAACGATCTGAACATGAGATCTTTGAAACCTATGATGCGCTTGAAAAAGTGCGGAAAAAAGCTATGCTTCTTCTGAAAAATTGGTATGTGATTGATACTTCTGGATCAGTTGATGATACGTTCTCAGCGATCTGTTTGCTTTTGCAAGAAATCGATAAAACAGAGGAATCATAATTTTATAAAAAGACTTATATATTTTGCTCGTTACTTTAATAATATGGATGGGGGAGAAATACTAATTTTTTCCCATCTTTCCTCACCACCTTCATAGTATTCCCCCATCCATCATTCC
>JAGXLH010000164.1 GCA_018334795.1 Thermoplasmatota archaeon | reverse complement strand
GCTTCAATTTCAGAAAGGTCTAAATTTGATAACATCTTTCTGATGCTCACCCTCCTTTGTTTTGTCATTTATTGCATCCCGCTTTAAATGAAAAGCAGGAGGGTTCAATTAATTTTTCAACACCCTAGTTTTAAACATTTTTTAAGCATAGATTTTTATATATTGATTTCATTAGATGATATTATCATTTAAATTGGGGGTAGTTAATGAAAAATATAATTGTAACTATTTTTGTGTGCATGCTATTGATTGTTACCAGTTTTTCATCAGTAACAAGTCAGAATTCTAATCATGAAATAAATACTGTTTATGATATCGAAGAGATAGAATCAACTAATGTTTTTCCTTCTGAAGTTGTCATTAGAAATGTGACATCTTCTTTTGGTAAAGTACTTGTCGAAGTTAAAAACATTGGAGATGAAATTGCAACTAATGTAGAATGGTCAATTATTGTTCAGGGTGGTCAATTTGGTCTTATTAACCAAGCAACTAGTGATGTTATCGATTCTATTGAACCAGGGGATACAATGATTATTGAAACTGATTTTTTATTTGGATTAGGGGATATTTCAATTGATATTACTATTGATTCTAGTGGAAAGATTGTTGAAGGATTACTTTTTTTGTTTTTTGTAACGATTAATCCAGAATTTACTGTTCGATTAGATGTTATTGCCGAGGGTTTTAATTCTCCACTTTATGCAACTCATGCAGGTGATGGTTCTAACAGACTTTTTGTTGTTGATCAAATTGGAATAATTTATATCATTGAAAATGATGATTTATTACCAGATCCATTCCTTGATTTAACAGACAAAATAGTAGATTTAGATGTTGCATATGATGAACGAGGATTACTTGGTCTTGCTTTTCATCCAGATTATGAAAATAATGGACGATTCTTTGTTTATTATAGTTCTCCAAAATCTGGTGAAAAAATTAATCATGAGACTATTTTAGCTGAATATCAGGTGTCAGATAATGAAAATATGGCTGATTCGAATTCAGAACAAATAATTCTTACAGTTGATCAACCTGAAGCTAATCATAATGGGGGTCAACTTTTATTTGGGCCAGATGGATATTTGTATCTTGGTCTTGGTGATGGTGGTGGAGCTGGTGATCAACATGGAGAAATTGGAAATGGTCAAAATAAAGAAACCTTGCTTGGCTCAATCATTCGAATAGACGTTGATAATGAAGAACCATACACCATTCCAGCAGATAATCCATTTATAGATTCAGAAGGCCGTGATGAACTTTATGCATTTGGATTACGAAACCCATGGCGTTTTTCTTTTGATCGCGACACTAATGAATTATTTGTTGCAGATGTGGGACAAGACGAATGGGAAGAGATTAACATTGTGGAAAAAGGAGGTAATTACGGTTGGCGGATTTTAGAAGCCACGCATGCCTATGATCTGGATTTAGCCGATGAACTCAACATTGATGTTAATAGTTTACAAGATCCAATTCATGAATATAGTCATTCACTCGGCCGATCAATCACAGGCGGATATGTATACCGGGGAACTGAGAATCCAGAGTTAACTGGTAAATATATCTTTGGAGATTGGAGTTCAAGTTTTGTACGTCCTCGTGGAAATCTCTTTTATCTTGCAGAAATTGAACCTGGAGACTGGCAACGTTTCAATCTTTTATCATCTAATTTCAATAGGTTCGTCATGTCTTTTGGAGAGGATGAAAACGGAGAATTGTACGTGTTAAGTAAAACTACCTTAGGTCCAACAGGTTCAACAGGAGATGTAAGAAAAATAATTGTTGAATAGGAGAATATAAAAATATGAAAAAAAGAACAAATATTATAGTAATCTTGATGCTGTTGATTACACTTTTACTACCAAGTATGGCATTTGCCCATCCACCTCAAGATATGGTATTAGAATATGATATAGACACTGAAAATTTATCTGTGACAATTACTCATAATTCACCTGGCCCAACTGTTCACTACGTCAATAAAATTGAAATCAAACAAAATGATAATCTAATCATCACAGAGGAATATGATAGTCAACCAACAACCTCTGAATATACATATACGTATGATGTTCAGGCAGAAGTAGGTGATGAATTAACCGTAATAGCATACTGCAATATTCAAGGATCTATCACTCGATCAATCACAGTAAGAAATCCATCTCAGGATGAACCACCAGTCGTTGAAATTGTTAATCCCACAGAAGGATATTTTCATTTTTCAGGAATCCGATTATTTCCATCATCTGGAATCATTGCTGACACTCTTGGTTTTGGAGGATTTAGATTACAACCATTGAAAATATACACTGAAGACGATTTCGACGATAGTAGTGATTTAATTGTAACTGTCCTCATTGATGAGGAACAACTTGGTACTGCATCGTATAACGATGATGCTGAGGTTCATGAGATTAAATGGACTGGACCAAACTTAGGCACGTTCACGCTTTCAGTGACTGCAGAAGATTCATTGGGTAATATTGGAAGAGATGAAATGCAAGTTTGGTATTTCTGTTTCATCCCATAATTAAAAAAATCATATATTTCACAGGTATTACATTGAGTACATATGAATTTGAAACTGATAAAAAAGATCGTTGAAATAGGAAGATTCCGTTTTCTTGCAGGAGGATTTTTTCTATATTGTATGGGAGCTTTGCTCGCAAGTGTATATCGGGGTGATTTCTCCTTTTTTCTTTTTTTTGTTGGTTATACCATTATGATGCCTGCTCATCTTTCTTTATCGTATAGTAACAATTATTTTGACCAACGTGTTGATCAATACAATACACCGGTTTCTATATCTGGTGGAACAAAAATTCTTATCGAGCATCCAGAACTTAGACAAGTATCAAAATATATTGCTATCGGTCTTATTTTGATTTCAGTTTTCATTGCTTTTGTTGTTGTTATTTTTTTGAATTACTCCTTGTGGTTTTTTGGATTTATCGTTTTTGGAAATCTTGTTGGTTGGTTTTATACTGCTCCACCGCTTCGATTAGCATATCGTGGTTTCGGAGAACTTGCGAATATGATAAACATGGGTTTTCTTATGCCCGGTATTGGTTATTGGATGGTAAATGGTTCAATTGATACGTTTTATATTATTTTTGCATTTGCGTTTTTATTGTATGGTTTTGAATTTATGATAATTGTTGAATCTCCAGATATGGAAGGTGATCGATTAGGACATAAACATACCTTAATTGCATCAAAAGGCCGTCGATTTGGGTATCAACTTTTACTCATTGCAGTACTATTATCTTCGTTATATTATCTGACGATTTCAATTTCAGGGATTTATCAAAATTATGTAAATTTTTTTGTTATATTTCTTTTTTCTTTAATTCCTGCTGTTGTTGCATTACTTGGTTGGTATCAACAACCCTTTAAAAAGAAAATTTCAACAAAAATTGCTCAAAGAAATATGATGATACTTATCTTATTTGTTATATTA